>CBFGVD010000472.1:0-3219 GCA_965651965.1 uncultured Verrucomicrobiaceae bacterium
CAGATTTTCCGCGATGGTCGCTTCCAGCGTCACCTCCACCCCGTCCCGCAGGACCACGATGGGCACGGAACGCCCCACCCGGGTCCGCTGGACCAGGGTGATCAGCTGGCTGACCGTGCGGATGGCCTCCCCGTCGTAGGAAACGAGCACGTCGCCCTGCTTGAGCCCCGCCGCTTCCGCGGGGCCGCCGGGAGCGAGGTAGCCGACGACGACCCCGCCGCGGGTCTCCCACATCCGCAAGCCGAGATAGCCGCGGATCGGCCGACCGCGCTCCAGGATCGCGACGAGGGTGTCCTTGACGTCGTTCGAGGGGATGGAGAAGCCCACGCCCTGGAAGCCGGGATTCAGGCGGTCCGGGGTGTAAATGGCGGAATTGATGCCGATGATTTCCCCCTGGAGATTGACGAGCGGGCCGCCGGAATTCCCGGGATTGATCGCGGCATCCGTCTGGAAGAGATCCCGCTGGGTATCGGAAAGGGAGCGCTCCACGGCGGAGATGATGCCCTTGGTGATGGTTTCGCCGAGGCCGAAGGGATTCCCGATGGCGAAGACGATCTGCCCCTGGCGGACCTGGGAGGAATCCCCGAACTTCAGCGGGTGGAATTCCGCCCCGTTCGCCTCGATTTTCAGAACGGCGACATCGAGCTGGGGATCCTGGCCGATGAGGGTGGCGGGATAAACCTTCTTGTCGTAGAGGGTGACCTGGATCTGCTTCTGGCCGGAAATGACGTGCTGGTTGGTGACCACGTGGCCTTCCTTGCTGACGATCACGCCGGACCCCTGGCCCTGGGTGGGGACGGAGCGGATGCGCTGGCGGCCGAAGCGGTCCGGGAAAAGCTCGTTGCGCTCCCCCGCGGTATCGATGCTCACGACGGAAGGAACGACCGCGGCGGTGAGCTTCGAGTACTCCGCATCCAGGCGAGCGAGCAATTCGACATCGCCGAGGTCGAGCGGCGGGCGATCCGGCAGGGTGTAGCGTTCCGGCCTGGTGGCGGGGCCGGAGGCATCCCTGCCTGCAAAGAGCGCGGAAATCCCTTCCGTGCCGTTGCGGATCAGGTAAACGGCTGCGAATGCAACCGCGAACACGGTCGCAAGCGCCAACAAGCGTCGGATGCCTTGTTGCATGGGATAGGGTGCAAGGGGGCTGGGTGCTGCGCCTGAAACAGGACGCGGGCGGAGCCACATGGCAAGGAAATCCTCCGCGGGGGGGATTTGTCTGGGAAATCGCGCCTCAGCGCTGGCCGAAGGGCTTCGGCAGGACGTATTCGGTACCGTCTCCGGCGGCCTCGGTCAATTCGGCGAGCACCGCCAGATACTCCGTCCAGGTGGCGCGGCGGGCCTCGGTCTGTTTCAGGCGGAGTTCGTAGGGATAGTCCCGGTCCTCCCGGTCGAGCAGGCGGGCGAGGGTGCGGATGCTATCGGCGACGGCTACGGCGGATTTGTGGAGATCGCGGTCGCGGATCTCGATGAAGCCGAATAGGCCGTCGAGCTGTTCCCGACATCCGGCGTGGATTTCATCCAGCCGCGCCGTGAGCAGTTCATTGCCGGTTTCCTCGCGGAGGTAGCCGATCGGTTGCAGGGCATTGCGGATCTCGCGTGCCAGCACGGGGCGTGGCAGGAAACGGGGCCGGCTGCCCGAACCCTGGAGCGCGAGCATGCGGGCGGAGGCGTGCCGCGGCATGGCGGAGGCGAGCTTGTTCAGCCGCGCCTGGGTGGAGGGATGCGCCAGGAAGGGGCCGATCGCCTTGCCCTCGCCCGCCGCGCGGATCTCCGCGAAGGCGGCCAGGGATTCCGCAAGCGCGGGGTCCGGCTTGCCGGCGGCGAGCGAGCAAAGCTCCTCCACCGTGCCGGCGAGGAGGACCTCGTTTTCCATGAAGAAGTCGGGGCCATCCAGGAGCAGCAGGGACGGCAGGAAGTTCTCGGCCTTTGCGGGCAGGATGATGCGGTGGCCTTTCTCAGAAGCGGCGAGGGCGCGCAGGGCGGACCAGAAGGCCGGCGGCAGGGAGAGGGAGCCATCCTCTCCCGCGACAGCAAAGGCGAGGGCGGGACCGGAGTTTCCGGACAGGGCGGCCTCCAGAAGAACGGCCGCGGAGCCGGAAAGGGTGCCGCCGTTTCCGGCAGGATCGTAGGTGCCGTCCATCCTGCAGGTGAAATCCGCCGTCAGCCCTCCCTTGAGGCCGTCATGGCGCTTCGCGACGGCCGCGGCCACGGCCCGGGACGGCGGGGTCAAGCCGGGGCGGAGCGCGTCTTGCCAGCGGATCTCGACGCCGCCGCTTTCCGAGCCGGGAGAGACCTTCGCGCGGAGCAGCGCCATCCGGAGCGAGGGCGATTCCTTGTTCTTGTCCCGGGTCCAGACGGGAACGGGGGTGGAAACCTCCGCCAGGGCCACGGCGGGCAGGGGTGCCTCTTCCTTTTCCGGCATGGGCTCGGGGTCCGGCTCCGGAGCTTTTTCCCGGAATGCGGACTCGGGGGCCACCCAACCGGTCCAGCGGCCGATTTCGCCTCCCTCCCGCTGCTCCCGGGCGCGCGGGTGATCGGGATCGGCAATGACGAGGACATCGGTAAGGCAGGCGGCAAGGGCGCGGCCATCCGCGCCTGCTTCCGGCATCTCCAGCCACGCCAGGGTTTGCCAGATGCGGCTGCGGCTGCGCTGGAGCTCGCCACCCTCCGCCGCGGCCGGCACTTCCCCGGCCTTCAGCCGGTCCAGAAGATCGCGGGCGGGGCGATTCGCGGGATCGAGGGCCAGGGCGAGCGCGGCGATCTGCGCGGCGGTGCGCCGGCCCGCGGCATCCGCCGGAAGCCCCGCCCCGGCCAGGACGGTGACCTGGCGGGACAGGGCGGCGATGGTATCCACATCCACCGGCAGCTTGTCCCTGCGGAAAGGCACCGGCCCCTCGGCCGGGGGCACGAACTCCGCCCGGGCGAACGCCGCAAGCGTCACCAGCAAGGCGAATGCAAGCTTTCTCATCCGCGTCATCCTAGCGCCCGGATACGGTCCATCGCGAGCGGGAATTTCCCCGAACGGATTGGAGATTGGAAGATGGCGGGCCGGGAGCTTTCCTCCGCGCATGCCTCTGCCCGCCGACCTGCACCTGACCACCCGCGAGGAAGTGATGTTCTTCGACACCGATATCGGCGGGGTGGTCCACAATCTGGCCTACCTGCGCATGATCGAAACCTGCCGGACCCGGCTGGCGGCGAAAATGGGGATGGACTTGA
>CBFGVD010000473.1:0-3204 GCA_965651965.1 uncultured Verrucomicrobiaceae bacterium
CCGAAAGGGGACGCGAACCGGAAATAGTCCGTCATCACCACCTCCCCGCCTTCCTGCCGGAAGTGATGCTCGTGCCGCATCATCGCGAAGGCCCCTTCCACCATCGTATCCTCGAAGAAGCAGGGGCGGTCGAACCGGGTCATGCGGACCTTCAGCCGGCGACGCCAGCCGAGATGCCAAGCGCTCCAGATGACCTCTTCCCCCGGGCCCAGGAGGCCGCTCGTCACGCCGCCGATGGCACGCTCGCGCGTGGATGCCGTGGTATCCATGTGAAGCGAGATGCTGCGGGAAAGGTCGAAAACCCGTCCGATGGGCGCCGCAATCCGCGTATGCAACACGATGAGCGAGGGTCCCGGTCCTTCTCTCCCGGGCGGAGCTGCCGGTTCCTCGCAAGTCACGGCTCGGGAAATCTAGCGTTTTTCCACCGCCACCAGGGTCACATCGTCCATCTGGGGCGACTCCCCCACGAACCGGGCCAGCTCCCGCTCCACCGAACGGATGGCCGCCTCCGCCCCCAGCGAAGCGCTTTCCCGGAACGCATCCCGCAGGCGGTCCATCCCGAATTCTTCCCCGGCCGCGTTCACCGCCTCCTTCACTCCGTCCGTATGGAGGAGAAGGCAATCGCCCGGATTCATGCGGATTTCCTCCACCTTCGTGACACGTTCGAAAACATCCCCGTCGTCGATCCCCAGCGCCAGCCCGGGCGGGCGGATTAAAGAGACCGTCTTCTCTTCCGCGCGGTACAGGAGCGCCGGATCGTGGCCCGCACGGGCGAATTTGACGGTGCCCTCATCCCCCTCGATCACCGCGTAGATCAGGCTGATGAACATGTCCTCCTTGATATCCGGGAAAAGCTGGCGGTTCACCCGCCCCAGCGCCTCCGCCGGGCTGTCGTGCGCCCCCGCGAGCGAGCGCAGGACGCTACGGCACATCGCCATGATGAGGCCGGCGGCCACGCCCTTCCCCGAAACGTCGGCGATGACCACCCCGTGGCGGCCATCCCCCAGGTCGAGGTGATCGTAGTAATCCCCGCTGATGATGCGGGCGGGCATGTTCGTGCCGCTCACGCGGTAGCCGGGCACCACCGGCTCCCCCTGCGGCAGCAGCACACGCTGGACCTCGCGGGCGTTCCTCAGCTCGCCTTCCATCTGGCGCTTCTCGCTCGCCTCGCGGTGGACCAGCGCGTTCCCGATCGCGAAGGCCGATTGCTCCGCAACCGTGCGGAAAACCGCGAAATCGTTTGCCGTGAAGGCCCCGTCTTCTTTCTTGCGGGTCACGGCCAGGATTCCCAGATCCTTCCCGCCGTGGCGCAGCGGGGCGATCAGGGCCGCGATGTCCGGCCCGCAGTCCGCGGTCATGCCGCCGAAGGACTCGTGCGCGGCAAGATCCAGCACGCTCGCGGCTTCCCCGGAGGACAGGATCGCGCCCAGCACCCCCTCGTCCGCCGGCACCTGTGCCAGGCGGAGGTAGCTCTCCAGCGCGCGCGGATCACGCTGCGCCTTTTCCAGGATTTCCGCCGGGATCCGGGCCAGCGGGGGGCATTCCGCGGAGAGATACTTCGGCTGCAGGTTGTTGCGGGAGTCGTCCAGGAGGTAGAGAGCCCCGCCGCGGGCTGCCACCACCTTGTCCACGCCGTCCACGATCAGCCGGTAGAGGCCGGTCATCGTCGTATCGCTGCCGATCGCCGAACCCAGGTCGTGCAGGAAGGCGAACATCCTGTGCTCCTCGCCTTCGAAGGCGGACAACTCGTCGTGCTTCGAGCGCAGCTGCCTCTTGATCCTTCGGATCGCGAGCGCCAGGCCGATGAGGGCCGCGGCGAACAGGAGGTAGGAGACGAGGTGCTGCATCTGGCGGCGGCCCGTCAATCGGCCTTCCGTTCGTTTTCGGCGACCTCTTTTTCAAGCACGCCGACCACGCCCGCGAACTTCCGGGCGTTCTCCGCATTGGTTGCGGAAAGGACCTTGTGGGATTCCAGAACGTGCTTGGCGCGTTCCTGATTACCGATGGGATGCCCCACACGGTAGGGCTCCAGGGAAGCGCGGACTTCATCCGCTTTCCCCCGCCATGGCGCGGCGGGGGGATCGATCTCGAGCAGGCAATCGAGACCCAGGTCCTCCAGGGAGTTCCGGTTCCGCTCCCCGGCACCCGCGATCTGGACGCCGCCCGCGGTGCCCAGCTTGGAGAGCCGCGCGGAAAACCCGGCGAGCTGGCCCATGAAGGTGGAGTCCATGCCGGTGCAGGCTTCCAGGTCGATCACCAGGCATCGCTCCCCCTCGGCGATCCGCGTTTCGGCGCATTCCTTCATTGCAGGACTGGTCACGAACGAGCCTTTTCCTTCGCACCGAATCCAGGTGAACCCGTCGAAGACTCCGACCAATATAGCGTTTTCCGAACTCACGAGAGAGAGGGACCGAAACTACTTGAGACCGGGTAACTGTAAATTCCGCCTGCCCATCCGGTCAACCGCGCATCGCGACGAAAAAGGGCTACTCCCACAGGTAGGATTGACGGGACGCGACCTCCCGGCCGCCCCGATAGAGTTTGCAGCGCCAGGCGAGGATGGCGGAGGCCTCGCCGCCGGGCCGGTAATCGTCCCCGATGATGGCGAACTCGGCCTTGCCCTTGGTTTCCCCGGCCCCGAATTCATGGACCATCCTCTTCACGCGGCTGGCCGTGGCCCCCTGCTGGTACTCGAATACGACCTCCCCGGGACCGCTCCCGGAGGCATCGTTCCACAGGACGGTATAGTAATAGCCCATACGTTGTCCCTGCTCTTGCACTCCGATCGCGCCGTGGAACCTCCGCATCTGCTCGCCGCGGATCATCGGGTCGTCGGAGTCGTCCACCTTCACCTGGCGGATGTGGAGGGGGCGGACTTCGAGGACTTGCGGACCCCCACAAGAGAAGAGCGCGAGGACCGGGACCGTCGCCGCGAGGGCTTTCAAAAGCTTCATCCGCCGCATTCAAGCAAGCCCCCGGCCCTTGCCAACCCGTAAAATGCAGCATTCGCGCTTCATCCTTCCCCGCCGCCGTTTCGCCCGTTTAAACTAGCTCCGTGGATCAAGCCATCCTCGACCGACTCGACGCCTTCATCCGGAAAAAAGGCCTCCGCCGCACCCCGCAGCGGGATGCCATCGTGCGCACCGCCTTCGCCAGCGACGAGCATTTCACCTCCGAGGAGCTTGTCGACCGCTCGCGGAAGGC
>CBFGVD010000474.1:0-3204 GCA_965651965.1 uncultured Verrucomicrobiaceae bacterium
GCTGGTGGGAGCCGGATGAAGTCATCGCCCTCACCCGCCATCTGATGAAAACGCTACGGACCGATCCCCGGCGGGTCCATCTCACCGGGCTGAGCATGGGCGGCTTCGGCACCTGGGCGGCGCTCGCGAAGGAACCGCGGCTCTATGCCAGCGGAGTACCGATCTGCGGAGGCGGGGATCCCGCGCAGGCACCCGTGCTCAAGGACATCCCGATCTGGGCCTTCCACGGGGAAAAGGATGAGGCCGTGCCGGTCTCCAAGACCCGGGAAATGGAGGAAGCGATTCTTAAGGCGGGCGGCGGCAAGTTCCGCTCCACCTATTATCCGGAGATCGCACACGAATCCTGGATTCCTGCTTACGAACATCCCGGATTGTTTGCATGGATGATGCTACAAACGCGCTGAATCACCGTATGTAGAAGGCGGTCCGGACGGATAATCCGGATTGCCTTGCCGGGGGCAATGATACAGCATCCGGCAGTTTTCCCGGGCAAACCTTTTAATTTAGCCCCGTTCGAACCATGAAACGCAGGATTCCCCAAGCGCCCGGCAAGCGCCCGCCCTCTCCCGGTCCCGCTGCTCCCGCACCCCGCCGCGCCGGGGCCGCACGGATCATCCGCCGGGCCAAGGCCAACACCATGGGTGGAGCCGGGGCGGTGGTCGCCGCCGCAGCCATCCTGGGCGGCGCATGGTATGGCATCAAGGAACTCGGCAAGCCCCGCGTGATCGTGATCCACGAGGGCCGGCCTGGAGGCGGCAGCGGCAAGGAACAGCCCAAGCCCCTGCCCCAGGCGGAAAGCCGGGATGTGTTCGATTTCTCGAAAGCCCCGGGCAACGGTCCGAAAGGCACGCCGGAAACCGGCCATTCCACCCCCTTCGGCACCCGGGCCGGTACCGCCGCGGCGGGAGCCGATGGCCAGGGTACGATGCCCGGTATCGCGGGTAACACCGGCGGCACGCCGGTCGTGGAGCACCCGGGAGTGGCGGCCCTTAAAAAGGAAACCCCTCTCACCCTCACCGGTCTCGATGCAGGCCGGGACAGTGCGCTCCAGCGCGACCGCGACCTGCTCCGGACCGCGATGGAATCCCGCGGCTGGGACGCCTACCGCGGGCTCCTGGAGCGCTCGCTGGAGGAATCCTTGCCGAAACTGGCCGGGAAAGACGGGCGGAACCGCTTCGACACCCTCTGGGGAGAACTTCCTTTCTATCAAGCCTTCCTGCGCTGGCAATTCCTCGACCGCTTCACGCAATCCGACATCGTGGAAGTCTCCCACGATACCTACGCCCTGGAGATGCTGGAGTGGGTGATGAACAACCCCAAGGCCATGGAGGAAGTCCTGCTGACCATGCGCCCGGAAGACGATTCCAAGAAGGTGCTCGTCTTCCTGAAGGACGCCTGGACCGCGAATCCGGAAAAATTTCCCAAATTCTTCAGTCTCGCCGTGGCCTGCGCGGTGGTCTTCGACCGCGAGGTCGCCATCGGCGAGCCGCTCGGCGGCGAGACCTCCGTGAACGCCCTGAGCCGCTACCTCTGGTACATCGAGAAGGACGAGGCGGGCAAGCTCGCGGCACCGGTGCACCGGAGCAACGCGCGGGACCTCGTATGGGTGGTCTGCGCGCCCGTGGCCACTTCCGAACTGGAGTGGGCCATCGGCAAGCTGCATATGAACCGCAAGTCCTGGGGCAATGCCTACGGGATGGTGGAATACCTGATGGAGCGCGCCGTGAAAGGCCTGGATCCCTACGAGGAATACAGCTTCGAGGAAATCCTGAAGGAAGGGGGCATCTGCGGCGACCAATCCTACTTCTGCGTGAATACGGCGCGCGCCCAAGGCATCCCCGCGATCGTCCTGGCGGGAGAGACCGACCTCGGCGGCCACGCCTGGGCCGCGGTGAAGATTTCCCCGGACGAATGGAACACCAACGTCGGCCGCATCGGCGGGGTTTCCAAAGGCGAGGGCGGCAATCCCCAGATCGGCAGCCCGATCTCGGAACAGGAAATCTGGCTCTGGAACGACCGCGCCCACCAGAGCGAACTGGCCACCCTCTCCGTCCACCGCCACCTGTGGCTGTCCGATCTGTACGCGGCGCTGGGCAAATTCGACGACACCTTCGCCACCGCCACGCTGGCGAACGAACTGGGGCCCTCCTTTCCCGAAACCTGGACCCGCCTCTACGAGGTGAAGGAAGAAAAGGAGCAGAAGGACGTTTACCGCCAGGCCGGCGATCCGGAAATCGTGAAGTCCTGGAAGGACTTCGCCGCCGGGATGCGGCGCGAATTCCGCGAAAACCCTCGCATGGCCGCGCTGGCCGCCCGTGCGGAGGACGAGCACGTCTATCCTTACGCGGAGCAGGGCGACGTGGGCCGCGCGATGAAGCGCGAGCGCCGCCGCATCGAACGCGAATCCGGCGAACAGAAAGACCTCATCGCCGGCAGCCTCAAGCGCGAGGCGGACCTCATCAAGGGCCGCGGCGAGCCGACCGCCCTGCGGGACATCGGCCGCCTCTACGATAGCGCCCTGCGCGAATACGGCGGCAGCATCACCGGCTTCAAGATGATGGCGGAAGACTACTTCAACTTCTGCAAGGACGACTCCGCCGCCGCCCGCAAGGCCGTACGCGACATCGAGCTGGCCTTCAAGCGGGTGGTGGAAACCGGCTCGAAGGATTGGTTCCGCGCCAATACCGAATCCGGCATCTACCGCATGATCGTGGGCTACTACCGCCAGGTCGGGGACGAGGGCAAGGCCAAGCTGCTGGAGAAGCGCTACGAGCGCCTGCTCCGCCTCGCCGAACGCGGGGCGCTCTGAACGGGACGGCGCGCCGAAGCGTCCCGGCCGCTCAAGCGAGGTTGGTGAAAACCACCTGCACGTCGTCGTCGTCCTCGATTTTCTCCAGGATCGCCTCGACCTCCGCCATCTGCTCCTCGCTCAGCTCGATCGGCTGGGTGGGGATGCGTTCCAGGCCTGCCTTTTTCACCGGGATCCCGAGTTGCTCGAAGCCCGCGGTGAGGTTGGAAAAGCTGGCGTAATCCCCGATGGCGCGGGCGATGCCGTCTTCCACCTCGAGTTCTTCCAGCCCGGCATCGATGAGCTCCAGCTCGATCTCTTCCAGGTTGGTCTCGGGCGTCACCTCGAATTCGACCACCGCCTTGCGGGTGAACATGAAATCGAGCTGGCCGCTGTTCACGATCTGGCCGCCGTTC
>CBFGVD010000475.1:0-3203 GCA_965651965.1 uncultured Verrucomicrobiaceae bacterium
AAAGTTTTATGAGAAGGGCTTCGATTATGCCGACTATGCGGAAGCGCTGCGGCTGGGGACGGAAGGATTCCGCAATGCCGGAGGCGCGTCTTTCGCGGCGCGCGAGGGCCGCCTCGGCGAGGAGTGGCAGCGATCCAAGGGAAGCTCCCGCCTAAGCTGGGAGCAAGCGCGCGAAGCGGCGCGCGCCGCATGGGAGCGCGCCGCGCGCGGCGGCAAGGAGGAGGGCGGATAAGAAAAACTCCGATGCTTTCCGGGTTTTCTCGTTCCGTCCGAATCTTTTGCTCCGATCCCATGCACTCCACCTTTCAGCGTCTGGCTTTCATCGGTGGATTCGTGCCCCGCCGCTGCGGGATCGCGACCTTCACGCACGACCTTTTCCAAGCGGTTGCGGCGGCTTCTCCGACCACGGATTGCTTCGTGGGAGCGGTGACGGACCGGCCGGAAGGCTACGAGTACCCGCTCTGCGTGCGCTTCCGCATCGAGGAGGGGAATCCCGCCTCCTACGGGCGTGCGGCGGAGTTCCTGCGTTTCAACAAGGCCGACATGCTCTGCGTGCAGCATGAATTCGGAATCTATGGAGGCCCCGCGGGTAGTCACCTGCTGACCTTGCTGAGGGAGGTGAAGGTGCCCGTGGTGACGACACTGCACACGGTATTGAGCGCGCCGGACACCGCGCAACGGCAGGTGATGGACGAGCTGATCCGGAGGAGCGCGCGGCTGGTGGTGATGGCGCAACGCGGCGCGGATATCCTGCGCGAGACCTACGGGGCCGATCCGGAAAAGATCGATGTGATCCCGCACGGCATCCCGGAGGTGCCTTTTGCGGAAAGCGGGCCTTTCAAGGAAGCCCTGGGGCTTTCCGGCCGCACCCTGTTGCTCACGTTCGGTCTCCTGGGACCGGGCAAGGGGATCGAGTACGCGATCCGGGCCCTGCCCCGGATCGTGGCGGAGCACCCGGCGGCATGCTACATGGTGCTAGGTGCGACTCATCCCCACCTGGTGGCGCGGGAGGGAGAGAGCTACCGGAGGAGCCTGGAAGCGCTGGCAAAGGAATGCGGCGTGGAGCGGCACATCGTCTTCGAAGACCGTTTCGTGACGCCGGAGGATTTGAAACGCTATCTCTCCGCGGCAGACATCTACCTCACGCCGTATCCCAACGAAGCACAGATCACTTCCGGAACGCTGGCGCAGGCCTTCGGCGCGGGCAAGGCGGTGGTCTCCACTTCCTTCTGGCATGCGCAGGAGCTGCTTTCCGACGGGGGCGGGGTGTTGGTCGCCCCGCGGGATCCGGAGGCCATCGCGGAAGGGGTTTGCTCTTTGCTCCGCGATCCGGAGCGGCTGGCCGAACTGCGGCGGAAGGCGAGGCAGCAAGGCCGTGCGATGCTCTGGCCCGCCGTGGCGGAACGCTATCTGGAATCGTTCCGCAGGGCGGGGGAGGAGCTTCCGAAGGGATTCGCCCCCGCGCCGCCCTTCCGGCTCCCGGAGATCCGCCTGGATCATATGCTGCGGATGACGGACGGGACCGGGATTTTCCAGCATGCCCTCTATAAAGTGCCGTATTACGATGAGGGCGAGTGCACGGATGACTACGCGCGAGCCTACCTGCTGACCTGCTTGCTCGGCAGCGGGGAGATCCCGGTGGAGCTGCCAGGCGGGCTGGCATCCGTCTATCTGGCCTTCCTCTCGGCCGCGCTGGATCGCGGCAGCGGCCGATTCCGGAATTTCATGAGCCACGGGCGGCAATGGCTGGAGGAAGCGGGGAGCGAGGATAGCCACGGGCGGGCGCTGTGGGCCGCGGGCACGGGCGCGGCGCATTCCCGCGAGGAAAGCCACCGCAGCTTATGCCGGGAGCTTTTCGGCATCGCCATGCCGGCGGTGCGGGGCTTCACCTCGCCGCGGGCCTGGGCTTTCACCCTGCTGGGCTTGAGCGAATATCTGAAGGCCTACCCCGGGGAGGAAGCGGCGGCGGAGATGCAGGATCTGCTCGCGACCCGTATGCTCAAGTTGTGGCAGCGCTATTCCTCCGGCGACTGGCCGTGGTTCGAGAAATCCCTGGCCTATGACAACGCGCGCATGGCGCAGGCCCTGATCGCCTGCGGCAGCGGATCGCGCGGCGGGGAAGCCTTGGAAACCGGGCTGGCCGCGCTGAAATGGCTTGCTGGAATCCAGACGGCGCGCGGCGGGAACTTCCGGCCGATCGGCAGCAGGGGGTTCTATCCGAAAGGCGGGATCCGGGCGGACTTCGACCAGCAGCCGCTCGAGGCGCAGGCGATGGTTTCCGCCTGCCTGGAAGCATGGCGGGCGAGTTCCCGCAGCGGCTGGCTGCGAGAAGCGCGGAGGGCCTTCGGCTGGTTCCTCGGGCGCAACGACCTGGGCCTGCCGCTGCACGATGCGCGGACGGGCGGCTGTTGCGACGGCCTGCACCCGGACCGGGTGAATGCGAACCAGGGGGCCGAGTCATCCCTGGCCTTCTCGCTCTCCCTGGCGGAGATGCACCTGGCGGAGGGGTCCGTGAAGCAATCCCTGAAGTGCAGCGCATGAGCCGGATCCGCCTCCACCGCCACGAACTGACCCTGCTGCCGGAGAGCAGCCGGGTGATCATCCGGCCCTTCATCCCCGGTTCCGTGGAGCGTATCACAACGATCATCGGCCGGGCCCTGGCGCTGACGGAGGAGGAGGTCGCGCGGGAGCTGGAGAGCGTGAAAGCGGAGTTCGAGTCCCGGCATTTCGATATCGACGCCGTGTTGCTCCAGCACCATGCGAAGGTGGAAGCCCATGTTTTCACGCAGAGGCCGCTTTCCCGCGAACGGAAGCTGCTGATCGGCGCGATTTTCTCCGGCGAATATGCACTGGAGTCCGCGGCGCTTTTCAATCCTTCCATCGTGCCCCATCCGGATCAGGGGAACGTCCCGGAGGGCGGCTTGCGTTTCGTGATGAGCCTGAGGGCCACGGGGGAAGGGCATATTTCCTCGATCGAGTTCCGCAGCGGCCTCATCATGGGAGACGGCAGCATTTGCCTGGACCCCGTGTCCCGCTTCGTGACCTCGCCCGAGATCCTGCCGAATCCCAGTTACCGGAAGGCGAGCTTCCTCGCGAAGCTGGCGGAAATGGGCTTCGAGAACGAATGGTCCCGGCAGGCGCTGGAGCCCCTGGGGGATGACTTCACCCGCAGCGATCTGGTCCGCAGCGTACGCGCGATCCGC
>CBFGVD010000476.1:0-3200 GCA_965651965.1 uncultured Verrucomicrobiaceae bacterium
GCTCCTTCTCGAAGAACGGCGGCTTCACCGGCGTGCGCTGCGCCTACGTGGTGATGCCGAAGACCGTCACGGGGAAGGACGACAAGGGCAACCGCGTGCCGCTGCACCAGCTCTGGAGCCGCCGCCACAGCACGAAATTCAACGGGGCCAGCTACCCCGTGCAAAAGGGTGCCGCCGCCATTTTCTCCGAGCAGGGCAAGGCCGAGGTAAAAGCCCTGATCGAGCATTACATGGGCAATGCCAAGCTGCTCGTGCAGGCGGCGAAGGACGCGGGCCTGACCGTCTTCGGCGGCGAGAATGCCCCCTACGTGTGGGTCGGCTGCCCGGAGGGCCTTTCCTCCTGGGACATGTTCGACAAGATGCTGGGCGAGGCGCAAGTGGTCATCACGCCCGGTACCGGTTTCGGTGCCGCCGGCGAGGGCTGGTTCCGCATCTCGGCCTTCAATTCCCGCGCGAACGTCGAGGAAGTCTGCAAGCGGCTCGCCGCGGTGCTGGGCTGAGACGCGTACCATCTCCGGCCCGTGGAACCGAATTCACAGCGACACGGCATCACGGGCCGGGCGATCCGGGGTCATCTCGATCTCCGCTGCGATCTCCGGCCGGACGGCGCGAGCTATCTTTCCCGCCAGTCCTTCCGCGCACCCATCCACCTGAGCAAGCCCCATCTGGAATCCGGCGCCCTGGTGGTGCAACTGGTGAATCCCACGGCGGGGTTCTTCGACGGCGACCGGTTGGATCTCTCCGTGGAGGCGGGGCAGGGCTCCAGCGTGGTTCTCAGCACTCCCGGGGCCTCGCGGGTCCATCGCGCCCGCGGCGGGGAGCCCGCCTCATGTTCGCAACACCTGGCCGTGGAGGAAGGCGCTTTCCTGGAATGGATCCCCGAGCCATTCATCCCCCAGGCGGGCGCGCGCTATCATCAGCAGACGAAGATCGTGCTCGCAGCCGGTGCGGGGCTTTTTTTCTTCGAGTGGATCTCGCCCGGCCGCGTGGCGCGGGGCGAGGTCTTCGACTACGAGGAACTCCGCTGGGAACTGGACCTGGAAGTCGCCGGGAAGCTGGTGGCGCGGGAGCGGTACTTGCTCGATCCGGCAGATCACAGCCTGGCCGCCCTGCGGGAGCGTTTTCCCGCCGCACATTACGTAACGGCCTTCGTGGCGGGGATCGATCCCGGCGAATGGCCGGGAGAGGCGCTGGACGCCCTCTCCGGAGAGCAGGTCTATCTGGGCCACGGACCGCTGCCGGAGGGCCTCCACATGATCCGCGCGCTCTGTGCCGATAGCATCCGGGCCCGGGCGCTGCTCGCGGACTTGCGCCGCATGCTCTACGCCGCAGCGGGCAGGGCCGCGCCGCGCCTGGGCCGGCTTTTTTCCTGACTTCGCGGGAAACTCCTGCCGCGGCCCGCCGGAATCCTCCTCCGGACTTCACGCCGATTGCTCGTGTTTCGGCACGATAGCTGTCGTGCGATGACGTATCCCTCGCAGCCATGAGCGCGGCACATGGATGCGCCTGTTAGGCAGGACTCGGTTTCCTGTCATACATCATCGGCCGGACAAACCTTTGGCCATGCGAATGCTGGGTGGCCTTTCGCGGGCAAGCCTCCCGCTGAAAAACCATACCGACAACCATGAAGACATCCGTGAATGCCATCGTCCTCAAAAGTGCCCTGCTCGCTTCCGCGCTGGGAACCGCGGTCTCCCATGCGGGCGACCCGGTGCCTTCCACCGCTCCCGCGCCGATCGTCACCGAAGCCGAGGACAACTTCTCCGGCACGCTGAACCTGGACTACAATTCGCATTTCGTCTCCTACGGTCTGGACGTTTGGGGCGATGGCAACGATCTGGAAGGCCCCACCTTCAATCCCTCCCTGGAACTGACCTGGGCGCTGCCGGGGAATTTCTCCGCCATTCTCGGCACCTGGTGGGACGTGAACGGCAAGGTCCCCTCCTCCATCGGCGGCAAGCTGCAGGAAATCGATGTCTGGGCGGGCCTGGGCTACAAGTGGGGCGATCTCAGCATCACGGCGCTCTACCAGAACTGGATCTACGCCAGCGGCAACGAGCAGATCGTGGACATCAAGTTCGCCTACGATTGCTTCCTGAGCCCCTCGCTCGTGATCCACAACCGCGTCGATCCCGGCGCCTCAGGCGGCAGCAACGGCACCGTCCTGGTCGGCGGCCTTTCGCATTCCATCGATGCCGGTCCCGTGACCATCGCCTTCCCGCTCAACGTGGCCTTCTTCCTGGACGACGACTTCCACCCCGGCAGCGTGGATGACGGGCTGGGCTACGGCTCGCTGGGGGTGACGGCCACCCTGCCGCTCGAATTCATGGGCGACAGCTACGGCGAGTGGAACCTGCACGGCGGCTTCACCTACTACCTGACCGATAGCGACGTGGTGGGCAACTCCCGCGCCGGCCGCCCGGACAACGATTTCCTGACCGCCAACATCGGCATCGGCTGCGCCTTCTGAGGCTCCCCCGTTTCCTTGGTATCATATCGGTTGCCGCGGGAAGGTCCGTTCCAGGATTCCCTCCGGGGACGGGCCTTTTCGCCGTCGGCACCGGTCAGATGCCTCCCTTTTCCTTTCTTATCCAACCCAACTCCGACCGACCAATGAACCGTTCCGTTTTCCAACGCCTGATCGCCACCGCGGCCCTCTCCACGGTGTTCGCATCCCCCCTCGCCACCGCCCAGGATACCGTCAAGGTGGGCGTGCTCCATTCCCTCAGCGGCACGATGGCGATCAGCGAGACCTCGCTGCGCGACGTGCTGCTCTACACCTTCGACGAAATCAACGCCAACGGCGGGGTGCTCGGCAAGAAGATCGAGCCCGTCGTGGTGGACGGTGCCTCGAACTGGCCGCTCTTCGCGGAAAAGGCCAAGCAGCTCCTGGAAGAAGACAAGGTGTCCGTGACCTTCGGCTGCTGGACTTCCGTGAGCCGCAAATCCGTGCTGCCGGTTTTCGAGGAAAAGAAGGGCCTACTCTTCTACCCGGTGCAGTACGAAGGCGAGGAAATGTCCCCGAACATCTTCTACACCGCGGAAGCCGTGAACCAGCAGGCCACGCCCGCCGTGGACTACATGCTCGCCGAGGGTAAGAAGAAATTCTACCTCATCGGCTCCGATTACGTTTACCCGCAGACGACGAACCTGATCCTGCTCGAATATCTCCTCAGCAAGGGCGTGCCGCTGGAGAACAT
>CBFGVD010000477.1:0-3192 GCA_965651965.1 uncultured Verrucomicrobiaceae bacterium
CGGCCCTGGATCTTGATCAGGCGCACCATGATGGAGACCATCTTCGGCTCCGCGCTCATGAGCTGGTCCACCGCCTGCTGGACCATGGCCAGGTTCTCCACGGTATTGACGACCCGCAGCGTGCTGTTGACGGCGTTGAAATTCGCGGTGGCTCCTTCCGGGAACGGCACGCCGAAGCCCTTCAGGACATCTTCCGCGCCGAGCCGCTTCGCCAGCAGGCCCTCGGAGGCCTCCTGATCGGAAAAGGGGTCGAGCTCGCCCCCGCCGCCCGCGGCGCTGCCGCCCGCGGAGAGGAAATCCGGCGGCACCGTGAAGGTCCGCGTCACCAGATCCGTGGTGACCACGCCCGCCGGGCGGATCACCACCGCCCACTCCTGGGCGGAGTAGCTGGTGCGCGTCACCTCGGTGATGTACTTCACCACCTGGGACATCGGCACGTTCCGCAGTTGCAGGTTGATCTCCATGTCCAGGATCCGCGAGGCGACTTCCTGGTCGGAGCCGAAATCGAGCACGAAATTGACGCCCTTGCGCGCGGGATCGAGCTCCAGCGTGTCGCGCTCGATCGATTGCTGGCGGAGGAAATCGAAGGCCTCCTGGATCTTCACGCCCTCGAAGCTGACGATCGGGAGCATAATCCGGTCCATCTTCTCGGACAGCAGGATGTCCCCGCCGGTGTTCAGCTGCCGGGCGGTGTCGAGCATCGCCTCGACATCGGTGTTCGGCGTCACCCGCAGTTGCCAGGATTCGTCCACCTCCGCGAGCATGTCCGCCCGGGCGTGGTCGTAGGCGGCGCGCAGGTAGTCCGTCTTGAGCTGGGTCACCTGCTCCATGCCGCGGCGCGCGGCCTTGTTCGTGGGATCGACCCGCAGCACATCCTCGTAAACCATCCCGGCCTTGTCGAAATCGCCGAGATTCTTGAAACCTTCCGCCTTGTAGAGCAGGAGCCGCACTTCCTCCACGTTCTGGCCGTGCTCCAGGGTCGCGGCGGGATTCGTGCGGATGGGATCGTTGATCTCCTCCTGCATCCCGAGCGCCGCACCGCTGTCCGGCGCCACGTCTTCCGCCAGCACCCTGCCGATCGTCTCCCCGGCGCCTTTCACGTCTCCCAGGCGCTTCTGCTTGCGCGCCTGCTCCACGGAGGCCTGCACCAGGCGCTCGGTGGCGGCATCCCGCAGGGCGGCGGTGGCCGGGGCGTCCGGCAGCAGCGCGCGCGCGCCGGTGTAGGCTTTCACGGCATCATCCCACTTCCCGGCTTCATAGGCTTCGTCGCCTTTTTTCAGGAGTTCCTGCGCTTCCTGGGCGTTCGCGGCGCGGCGCTGGAGCTCCGCCCGTGCCAGGGAAGAAGGCTCCGCGGCCAGCGGCTGCTGGCAGAGCAGGAGACAGGTCAGGGGTGCCATCGCCAGCAAGCGGGCGCGGGTCGTGACGGTATGGTAACGATCGGAGATCGGCATCGGGGTTTCCGGGGTGTATAGAGCGCCGCTTCCAGCAGGGTAAGCGGAAAATCCGGGAAATTTCACGGTTCCGCGGCTCCATCCCCACGGAGTAAATACATCGCCTGCTCCGCATCCCGGCCGATCTGCGCCTTCAACTCCTCCAGGGAGGCGAATTTCCGCTCGCCCCGCAGGAAGGAGACGAATTCCACCTCCAGCACCTGCCCGTACAGATCCCCGGAGAAGTCGAAAAGATGCACCTCCAGCGAACGGTTCTCCCCGTCCACGGTCGGCCGCAGCCCCAGGTTCGCCACCCCGCGGAAACAATTCTCCCCCGCCCGCGCGCGCACCGCCCAGACCCCGTCCGGCGGGAATTGCTCCTCGCCGCGCTCCACGTTCGCCGTGGAGAAGCCGATCTGCCGGCCCAGCTTGCGGCCCTCCGCCACCCGGCCCTCCACGGTATAGGGCCGGCCCAGCATCCGTGCCGCGGCGGCCAGATTCCCGTCCCGGATCGCCTGGCGGATGCGGGTGCTGCTGATGCGCTCCCCCTCCATCATCACCGGGGCCACCGCATCCAGCCGGAAGCCCAGCGTCCCCGCCAGCCGCGCCAGCAGGGCCACATCCCCCTGCCGCGCCTTCCCGAAGCGCCAATCCTCCCCCACCGCCACCGTCCTCACCTCCGCCGCGGCGATCTCGCGCGCGAAATCCTCCGCCTCCTGCCCCGCCCGCGCCAGGTCGAAGGGCAGCGCCAGCAGGAAATCCACCCCCAGCCGCTCCAGGATCTCCGCCTTGTGGTCCAGGGAGGCCAGCAGCCGCCGCGGTGCCTTGGCCGGGGCCAGCACCCGGATCGGATAGGGATCGAAGGTCAGCACCCCGCAGGTCCCGCCCTCGCGATCCCGGCCCGCCAGCGCCCGGGCGTGCACCGCCTGGTGCCCCAGGTGCACCCCGTCGAAAACACCCAGCGCCAGATGGTGCGGGCGCGCCGCCCGCGCCAATTCCTCGATCCCCGTGAAACGCAGCACGCGCGGAGGATGACGCAGACCCGGCGGAGATCGACAGCGGAATCCGCGCGCATTTTCCGCCTCCCCCCATCCTTTCGCTGGACCTCGCGCCGCGGGCCGCGATGGTTCCGCCCGCAACTCATGGCTGAAGTCTTCCGCTCCACCCCGCAGGCACCCGGCTTGCCTGAAACCCTCGCCACCGTCCTCAAATGGCGCGACGTGCCCTTGCCCCTGAGCGAGGAGGACTTCACCACCGCCACCGGCGAACTGAATGCCGTGGTGGAAACCGCGGGGGAAACCCCGGACCCCGCCGCCCGCACGGCCCGCGCCCTGGCCCGCATGGTGCTCGCCAATCTCCACCGCGACCACGGCCTGATCGATCACGCCCTGCCCTTCTACGACGCCGCGCTGGAGGAACCCGCCGCCCTGGACGACGGCAGCCCCCACGGCAAGAACGAGCTGGCCAACCTGCACACCAACCGCGGCATCTGCCTGCTCGCCGCCGGGGAGGAAGACAAGCTCCCCGCCGCGCTGGAGGACTTCGACCGCGCCATCGCCCTGCGCAAGGACCTGCCGCTGGACGAGGAGCCCGGCATCCGCTGGGGCCTCTCCGCCGGGTGGATGAACCGCGCCGACGTGCTCCACCGCATGGGCAACCGCGCCGCGGAAGCCACCGCCGCCTATGACGAGGCGATCGCCCACCTCAAGCAGCTCCCCCATGCCGATAACCCGGCCACCCTCCAGCGCTACGCCCTGGCCTG
>CBFGVD010000478.1:0-3190 GCA_965651965.1 uncultured Verrucomicrobiaceae bacterium
GCACCGGCCCCTGCACCGGCCCCTGCACCGGCCCCTGCACCGGCCCCTGCACCGGTGCCGCCGGTTCAGACCGCCCCGGTCCCCGCGCCGGCGAAGATTTCCATCGGGCTTTCCGATGAAGCGTTGGAAAACATCCGCCCGCAGGTTCCCGTCCCGCCTCCGGAGCCCGCCCCGGCGGCTCCGGTCGCGCAGCCCGCCGCCGCCGCTCCATCCATGCCTGCCGCGCCCGAGTCATTGCCGCCGGGAGAGGCGTCAGGCAAATCCCGGCGCGGGATCCTGGTACCCTTGCTCGGCGTGCTGCTCTTGATGGCGGCCGGCACTGCCGCCGTGTTTTACTTCTCCGGCAAGATGGGCCGCGGGGCCGCCTCCGCCCCGCCCGTCAATCCCGCCGTGCAGGCGAAGATCCGCGCTTCCGAATACGCCCGCACCGGCTGGCAGGAGGAAGCCCGCGAGGTCCTGGCCGCCTTCCTCGCCGCGGATACGCCCGCGGGCAAGGCCGCCTATTCCATCCGCGGCAGCGAATTGCTCCCGCTCATGCAGGAGTTCTACGGCGGGGGCATCATCGACGACAGCGACACGCCCGTCTCCGGCTTCGCCGCCGGGAAGCTCACGGAGGAGGATCACCGGCGCGGGATCTTCCGCATGGTCTATGATCTGCCCCCGCGCTTCGAGATGCGCGATTTCTTCCGCCCCATCGCCCCGCTGGAGGTCCAGCTCGGCGTGGAGGAGCCGGACCTTCTGCTTTCCGCCTTCGCCCGCGCTTCGAATTTCTCCATGGAGCCGGTGATGGTGGAGGCCTATTTCAAGCGCCAGCCGGACGGCCTGAAGATCGATTGGGAGACCTTCGTGCAGACGAAGTACCGCACCTTCCGGGATTTCACCGAGCTGCCGGATCCCGGCGCCAGCGGCGTCTTCCGCCTCTTCGCCGTGGAGGATGTGCCGGAAAAGGGCCGCGCCTCCCAGGGCATGAAAACCTACCGCCTGGTGGACCCCGCCTACCGCACGGATTTCGTGCGAGTGGAGGTGCCGGTGGACTCCGAACTCGGCCGCTCCCTCTCGATCCTGAACTGGCGCGGCGTGGAAGGCGCGGAGCCGGTCATCAAGACCGTGACCCTGGAGCTGGAGTGGACCCGCGAAGCCAGCTCCCGCCTGGCGGTGAAGCGTTTCATCTGCTGGGAATTCCTCGGCATCGGCGGCCAGGCCGCGGGCAGCGCAGGCAAGTGATGAGCGGCACCGCAACCACGGATACGATCGTCGCCCAGGCCAGCGCGGGCGGTACCGCGGCGGTGGCCCTGATCCGCCTCTCCGGCCCGCGGGCGCAGGAAATCGCGGACCTGGCCTGCGCCGGTGCCGCCTCCCGCGCGGAGGAGCGCCGCGCCACCCGCGCGAAGGTGCGGGATGCCGCCGGGCGCGTGCTCGATGACGTTTTATTGACCGTCTTCCGCGGCGGGCGGAGCTTCACCGGGGAGCCGGTGGCGGAAATCGCCTGCCACGGCGGGCGGCTGATCACCCGCCGCATCACCGAGCGCCTGCTGGAATGCGGCGCGCGGGCCGCCGGACCGGGGGAATTCACCGAGCGCGCCTTTCTCAACGGCAAGCTGGACCTGACCCAGGCGGAGGCCGTGATGGACCTGATCTCCGCGCAAAGCGATCTGGCCCTGCGCGCCGCCCACGAGCAATTGGAAGGCGGCATCGGCCGCCGCACCGAAGCCCTGCGGGAGGATCTCATCGCCCTGACCGCCCACCTGGAGGCCTGGATCGATTTCCCGGAAGAGGACATCGACCCCGATACCGGCGAGCAGTTCCAGGTGCGGATCGCCGCCGTGCGGGCCGCCGCGGCGGGCCTGCTGGCCACCGCCGAGCAAGGGCGCATCCTGCGGGAGGGCGTGCGCACCGTGATCTGCGGCCGCCCGAACGCGGGGAAATCCAGCCTGCTGAACCTGCTGCTCGGCAGCGAGCGCGCGATCGTGAGCGACGAGGCCGGGACCACGCGGGACACCATCGAGGAAAGCATCGTGCTGGACGGCGTGCCGCTGCGGCTGATCGATACCGCCGGGCTGCGCGGGGAGGCCGGGGGCATCGAGCGCGAAGGCATGCGCCGCACCCTGGTGGAAGCGGGCCGCGCGGACCTGCTGCTGGCGGTGCGGGATGCGACCCTGCCGCCCGCGGAGAGCGATTTCGAGCTGCCGCAGGAAGGCGGCGGGCGGCTTGTCACGATCCTGAACAAGACCGACCTGGGAGAGCACCCGGCATGGGCCGGGCGGGAGGCGGTGCGCCTTTCCTGCAGCTCCGGCGCGGGCTTGGAACAGCTCCGCACCGCCATCCGCGCCGCGCTGGACCTCGGCGAGGCGGACTGGGGCGAGCACGCGGTGGCGATCAATGCCCGGCACCGGGACTGCCTGCGCCGCGCGGATGCCTCCCTGGCGGCCGCCGCGGATCTGCTGGCCGCAGGTTCCGCCCCGGAACTCGCCGCCATGGAGCTGCGGGAAGCGATGGAAGCCCTGGGCGAAATCGCGGGCAAGGTGGATGCGGAAGAAGTGCTCGGCGCGATCTTCAGCAGCTTCTGCATCGGGAAGTAAGCCCCCGGCGGGGTGAAATGTGGAAACGCGTTTCAATCCCTGCAATTTGCCGCGGATGACGGGCGTAGTGCCCGGATGATCAGCGACGACAAGGCGGCGGTCGAAAAGCTCCACGCGACCTACAAGGAGATGAAGGCGGAGCTCGGCCGCGTGATCGTCGGCCAGGAGGCGGTGGTGGAGCAGGCGCTCATGGCCATCTTCTGCCGCGGCCACGCCCTGCTCGTCGGCGTGCCGGGGCTGGCGAAGACCCTGCTCGTCTCCACCCTTTCCCGCGCGCTGGACCTCGGCTTCAAGCGCATCCAGTTCACCCCGGACCTGATGCCCGCGGACATCACCGGCACGGACGTGCTGGAGGTGGATCCGGAATCCGGGCGGCGCGGCTTCCGCTTCGTCCACGGGCCGGTCTTCACGAACCTGGTGCTGGCGGACGAGATCAACCGCACCCCGCCGAAGACCCAGGCCGCCCTGTTGGAGGCGATGCAGGAGCACCACGTGACCGTGGGCGAGCACACGCTGAATCTGCCCGCGCCTTTCTTCGTGCTCGCCACGCAGAACCCGATCGAGCAGGAGGGCACCTACCCGCTGCCGGAGGCCCAGCTCGACCGCTTCCT
>CBFGVD010000479.1:0-3177 GCA_965651965.1 uncultured Verrucomicrobiaceae bacterium
GCGCGGAAATGGTCCATGCGCTCCTGGAGACCGGCGGCGTCCAGGGCTTCCAGGCGGCGGGTGGAAAAGGCCTCGCAGGTGAAGGAAGCGAGCACGGAGCCGTGGACCACGGCATGGCGCAGGGTCTCGAAATCCGGCTTGGTGGAGCCCTTTGCCGCCAGATAGCCCGCCAGGGCGCCCAGGAAGCTGTCTCCCGCGCCGGTGGGGTCCACGACTTCCTCCAGCGGGTAGGCGTGGCTGCGGAAGATCTGCGGCGTCTCCCCGGCGGAGAAGAGGATGGCTCCGAATTCGCCGAGTTTGATGACCACGTGGCGCGGCCCCTTTTCCAGGAGCGTGCGACCTGCCTGGAGGAGATTGTGGGTGGACGCGAATTCCCGCGCCTCGCCGTCGTTGATCACGAAAAGATCGATCTGCTTCAGCACGTCGTGCAGGCGCTCGTTCGCGATCTCGATCCAGAGATCCATCGTGTCCGCGATGACGAAGCGGTCAGGCGCGCTGCACTGGGCGAGCATTTCGAGCTGGTTGTCCGGGGACATGTTCGCCAGCACCACGAAGGGTGCCTTCGAGGCGGAGCCGTTCACCTTCACCTGCCAGCTTTCCAGCACGTTCAGGCCCACGCGATGCGTGGTGCGCTCGTTCATGTTGTTGAAGTACTCCCCGGACCAGGTGAAGGAGTCGCCTTCCGAGCGCTCCACATCGGCGAGAGAGATGCCGCGGCCTTCCAGCATGGAAAGATGGCGGGACGGGAAATCCTTGCCGACGATCCCTACGAGATGGACGGGCTTGCTGTAAAAAGAAGCAGCCAGGGAAGCATAGGCCGCGGAGCCGCCGAGCAGTTCCGTTTCATCCGCGAAGGGGGTCTTGACGTTGTCTATCGCAATGGTTCCTCCGACGACGATGGGCAGCGCTTCAGGCATGGCGGGTAGAGACGAAAGACGGACCGGACAGACCAGCAAAAAGGATCAGGAAATCCCGCCGGACCGGAGAAGGTTCTTCGCCTCCCGCGTTGCCGCGGCGATATCCGGAGCGGCGAGCAGGTCGGAGACGATGACCGCATTCCGCGCCCCGGCGGCGATCACCTCCGGGAGATTTGCCCGCTTGATCCCGCCGATGCAGAAAACCGGGATGCGGCCGCCCACTTCGGACTGCACGCCGGGGATATCCTGCATCCCGATGCCGGGGCGGCCGAGCTTGGTAGGAGTCGGGAAAAGAGGGCCGAAGCCGATGTAATCGAAGCCTTCCTCCAAGGCGGCGCGGGCCTGCTCCAGGGAGTGAGTGGAGCGACCGACGATCATCCCGTTCCCCACGATCCCGCGCACGGCGGCAAGCGAGCCGTCCTCCTGGCCGATGTGAACTCCATCCGCCCCGATGCGGGCGGCGATCTCCGGGAAATCATTCACGATGAACGGCACCCCCGCCTCGCGGCAAAGCGGCAGGATGAGCCGGGCCAAGGCATCGATTTCCTCTTCCGCACGGCCTTTCGCGCGGAGCTGGAGGATGCTTGCTCCGCCCGCCAGCAGGGCTCCGGCGGCGGCCACGGCATCCGCGGGCTGCACGTAGCCGAGATCGGCGATGGCGTAGAGCTGGCCGGCGAGTTTCATGGGAGCAGCTCCGCGGCGGATGCCGCAGCCAGACCTCAGCCCTTCCGCTCCTCCAAGTAGCGGGCCACCCAGCCGATGTCGTAATTCCCCGCGGCGAAATCCGGGTGGGCGATGATCTCCTGCTGGAAGGGGATGGTCGTCTTGATGCCGCGGATCATGAATTCGCCGAGCGCGCGCTTCATGCGGGCGATGGCGATTTCCCGGTTCGCGCCGGTCACGATCAGCTTGGCGATCATCGAGTCGTAGTGCGGCGGCACGGAGTAGCCGGAGTATACGTGGGTATCCACGCGCACGCCCTTGCCGCCCGGGGCGTACCACATGTCGATCTTGCCCGGGCTGGGGCAGAAGTTGTTGAAGGGATCCTCCGCGTTGATGCGGCACTCGATGGAGTGGCCCCGCGGCATCGCATCCAGCACGTGCGCGGAGAGCGGCTCGCCGGCGGCGATACGGATCTGCTCCTTGATGAGCTCGCAGCCCATCACCTCCTCCGTCACGGGATGTTCCACCTGGATGCGGGTGTTCATCTCCATGAAGTAGAAGTCCGTGCCCTTGTCATCCACCAGGTACTCGATGGTGCCGGCATTCTCGTAGCCGATCGCCTTGATCAGGTTCACGGAGGCCTCCGCCATGCGCGCGCGCAGTTCCGGGCCGAGCAGGGGCGAGGGGCATTCCTCGATGATCTTCTGGTTCCGGCGCTGCATCGAGCAATCGCGCTCGCCGAGCTGGATGAAATTCCCGTGCCGGTCCGCGATGACCTGGAATTCCACGTGGTGCGGGTTGAGCACCAGCTTTTCAAGATAGCACTCGCCATTGCCGAAGGCGGCCAGAGCCTCGCCGGAGGCGGCCTTGAAGAGCGCCTCGAACTCCTCCTCCTTGAAACAGGGCCGCATGCCGCGGCCGCCGCCGCCCGCCGTGGCCTTGATCATCACGGGGAAGCCGATGCGCTTCGCCTCGGCCAGGCCGTGCTTCGCATCGCTCAGGATGGCGGAGCCCGGGGTGGTCGGCACGCCGTTGGCCTCCGCCGTCGCGCGCGCGGTGGCCTTGTCCCCCATCATGGAGATCACCTTGGCGGAGGGGCCGATGAACTGGACATTGCAGCTTTCGCAGATCTCCGCGAAGCGCGCGTTTTCGGAAAGGAAGCCGTAGCCCGGGTGGATGGCATCCGCTTCCGTGATTTCCGCGGCGGCGATGATCCGGTCGGGCTTCAAGTAGCTTTCCTTGCTCGATGCCGGGCCGATGCAGACGGCCTCGTCGGCCAGATGGACGTGCATCGAATCGACATCCGCCTCGGAATAGACGGCGACGGATTCCACGCCGAGCTCGCGGCAGGCGCGGATGATGCGCAGGGCGATTTCACCGCGGTTGGCGACAAGGACGCGTTTGAACATGGACGATGGCTTTCGATTGCAAGCGGGCGGACCGATTCGACCGCCCGGTCACTTGATGCGGAAAAGGATGTCGCCGAACTGGACCGCGTTCCCGTCTTCGGCGAGAACGGCGGTGATCACGCCGGACTTCTCGGCCTTGATCTCGTTCATCACCTTCATGGCCTCGATGATGCAGAGGGTCTGGCCCT
>CBFGVD010000480.1:0-3155 GCA_965651965.1 uncultured Verrucomicrobiaceae bacterium
ATTCGACGCCTGAGACCGCCTCTTTTTTCCAGAAACCGAAACCAACACGCATATGAAAGCCATCGCGCTCGACAATGAAACCTTCGATGCCGCGCTTGCCGGCACGGACCGCCCCGTCCTCGTGGACTTCTGGGCAGACTGGTGCGGCCCCTGCAAGATGATCGGCCCCGTGGTCGAGGAAATCGCCGCCGAACAGGACGGCAAGGCCCTCGTCGCGAAGGTCGATGTGGATGCCGCCCCGGATCTCGCCCGGCGCTTCGGCATCAAGGCGATCCCCACCCTGATCGTCTTCAAGGACGGCCGGCCCGTGAACGTCTTCCGCGGCGTGCAGGACAAGCAAGTCCTCGCCGCGGCGCTGGCGGCGGCATGAATCGCCCCGACCGCCGGAATTGGAGGGTGGACTTCAGCCCGTGCGCGCGCAGGGTCGCCGCGCGGGCTGATGACCGGCCTCCGCAGCATACCGGACCATGAATGAATCCACCGGGGCAGGACGGCCGCTCCTGCCGATATTCCTGCTCTCAGCCGCCGGCTTCACCGTTCTCACCACGGAGTTCATCATCGTCGGCCTCCTGCCCGCGATGGCGCGGGATCTGCGGGTCGGCATCCCGGCCGCGGGGCTGCTGGTTACCTTGTTCGCCTTCACGGTGGCGGTGGTGGGGCCGCCGCTGACCGCGCTGCTTTCCCGCTTCCGGCGGAAGCGGCTCTTCGTCTTCACCCTGCTGGTTTTCGCCGCATCGAACCTTCTGGCGGCGCTTGCGCCGAATATCGGCCTCATGGCCCTCGCCCGTTTCCTGCCTGCGCTCATGCTCCCGGTCTTTTGGTCCCTGGCCAGCGAGACGGCGGTGGCCATCACCGGCCCGGAGCACGCCGGCCGGGCGATTTCCCTGGTCTCCTTCGGCGTGGTGGCGGCGACAATCTTCGGCATCCCCATCGGCACCCTGATCTCGGATGCCTTCGGCTGGCGGACCGCCTTCGCGGTCCTGGCGGGCCTCGCGCTTGCAAAAGCCGCCCTGCTCCACTTCTCGCTGCCGGAGATCCGGGGCCGGGAAACCCCGCCGGTGCTCGCCCAGATGGCCATCCTGAAAAACAGCTTCGTGGCGGGAAACGTCGCGCTCTCCCTGCTTGTCTTCGCCGGGATGTTCGCCTCCTACACCTACCTGGCGGATATCCTGGAGCGGCTCGGCGGCTTCGGCGGAGATACGGTGGGCTGGATCCTGATGGGTTTCGGCGGCATGGGCCTGCTGGGAAACTGGCTCGGCGGCAAGCTGGTGGACCGCAGCGCCCTGGGAGCCTCCATCGCCTTCAGCGTGCCGCTCGCCCTGGCGATGATCCTGGTGGTGCCCGCCCTCGCCTCGCCCTGGCTGCTGGGCCCGGTGCTCGCCGTATGGGGCATGGCCCAGGCGGCTCTTTTCACCGTCTCCCACGTGCGGGTGATGAAATCCGCCGCGTCCAATCCCGCGCTGGGAGCCTCCTTGAACATTTCCGGCGCGAACTTCGGCATCGGCGTCGGCGCGATGCTCGGCGGGCGCGTGATCGCGGCCTTCGGCCTGCCGTGGGTCGGCTGGGCCGCGGCCGGCGTCATCGCGGCGGGGGTCGCCCTTTCGCTGCGGCTGATGACGGCCCGCAAGCCGCGGAGTTGCCCGGCGGACGCCGCCGGTGCGTGATCACCGCCAGCGCAAGGGCCGGCCTTCGTCCAGATCGATGAAATCGAACATCGTGAGGACGGCTCCCTCCGGAAAACCGGACTCCTCCAGCCGGATCTTCACCCGTTCCGCGACCGCATCGCGCCAACCGAGCTTCATCATGAAGCCGTTCCAGACCTCGATCTCCTCTTCCGATGGCTGCCGCCCCTTCGCAAAGGCCCAGGCGAGGATTTCTTCGTCCGTGCCGCCCTCCAGGGTCCGTGCTTCCAGCTCCGCATGCGCCACGCCCAGGAACCGGCAGCAGCGGCCGTCGAAGCCCCGGGGCACTCCCTTCGCCTCGATCCACGCCTCCGGCAGCTTCCCCGCGGCATGCAGGCGGATCTTGTCCAGCATCCGGCCGAAATGGAAGATACCGCCCACGGTATCGTAGGGGCTGCGGAGGCCGGGGATCAGGGTGGCTGCCATGGGCCGAAGCTCGCGGAATCCCGCAGCCTGTAAAGTCCCTGTGTTCAACGCAGGGCGACATACACGCCCTCGAAGGACGCGCACATCCGCCCTTCTTCCTCGATCGCGACCGCGAGCTTGATCCGCGCCTTCCCGGAACGCACGAATTTCCTGCGGAAAGCCGCCATCGCCCCCGCGGAGGGACGGCGGCACGCGGCACGGATTTCCCCCGTCACCGGATGCCGGTAATCGATGGAGCTCTTCCGCACCACAATGTGCGCCGAGCGGTCCCCGAGCTCCAGCCAGAGGGTGCCGTATCCCGCCAGGGTAGCCAGGGAAACGAGGCTGCCGCCGAAGGCCGTGCCCAGGTGATTGTGGTTCACGTCCAGCGGGGCCGCGAGCACCAGGCGCTCCGCATCGTAGGCCGCGATGCGGGCACCCATCGCCTTCGTGATGGGGATCTGCGAGTGGAGGAAGGCTTCGGTCTCCTTCAACAGGCTATTCTCGCTCATTCACTCGTCCAATTTTCGGATTCTCGCGAGATGCCTGCCGCCCTCGAACGGCGTCGCCAGGAAAATGTCCGCGATCTCCAGCGCGGTCTCCAGCGGCATCATCCGCTCGCCGAGCGAGATTACGTTGGCATCGTTGTGCAGGCGCGTCAGGCGGGCGGATTCCGCATTCCAGCAGAGCCCGCAGCGCACGCCGCGCACCCGGTTCGCCGCCATGGCCTCCCCGTTCCCGGAGCCGCCCAGGACGAACGCAGGGAGCTGGATGCGCCCCTCGGAGGCGGCCTGCAGGACCTTGTCGCGCAGGCCGTAGTTGATCATCGTGAAGAAGCTGACCGTGCCGCCGACGTAGCCGGTGTAGTACCGCTCGAGGCCGGTCGCGTGGTTGCCGTCGGCGCTGCCCGACAGGGGCTCGTGGTCCACGCACGGCAACACGGCGACCTGGTTGGAGAACTCGGCCATCGTGCGCATGCCCTGGGCGCGCAGGTCGTCGCTGAGCCAGCCGCCGCGCTCGAGGAGGGCGCCGACGCCCCACTCGGTGCCCTCGGCGCGGCTCTGCGCG
>CBFGVD010000481.1:0-3146 GCA_965651965.1 uncultured Verrucomicrobiaceae bacterium
GGGCGATTTTCTTGATTTGCCCGCCCACCAGTTGGGTGAGGTGCACCTTTGCTTTCTTGCCGCAGATGTCGCAGTCCATTGCCGGGGCAAGCTAAAAGCGCCCGCGCGGAATGCGAAAGGAAATCTCCGGCCAATGCGGCGATTTCTTGAAACGCGCGCGCCAGGGCGGCCGCCGGAGGTCAAAACGAAACGTAGGATACGGCGCCGGGGGATACCCGCGCGCCGTATGCACTGCCTGCCTTTCGCAAACGCGGGGCGCGGTTCAATCGATCGGCGTGCCGGTCGATCCCGCGAGCTCGCGGAAGGCGGTGATGAAGCGCTGCGTCACGGGGCCGGGCTTGCCGGTGCCGATCTTCCGCCGGTCCAGTTCCACCACGGGGATCACCTCCGCGGCGGTGCCGGTCAGGAAGCACTCGTCCGCCACGAAGATATCGTAGCGCGTGAGCTGCCGCTCCACCGTCCTCACGCCGAGCTGGTCCGCCAGTTCCAGGATCACCCGGCGGGTGATGCCGTCCAGCGCGCCGTCGTTCACCTGCGGCGTGTGCAGCACGCCGTCGCGGATCAGGAAAATATTGTCCCCGGTGCACTCGGCCACGTAGCCCTGCTCGTTGAGCATGATGGCTTCCAGGGCGCCGGATTGGATCGCTTCCACCTTCGCCATCACGTTGTTCAGGTAATTCAGGGATTTCACCTGCGGCATCAGTGCGGCAGGCGCCGGGCGGCGGGTCGCGCAGGTGATCACGGCCAGGCCGTTTTCATAGTGTTCCTGCGGGTAAAGGCTGATGGTGGAAGCGATGATGAACATGCTCGCCCGCTTGCAAAGGTAGGGGTTCAGGCCCAGGCCGCCCGCGCCGCGCGTGACCACCAGGCGGATGTAGCCGTCGTCCAGCCCGTTGGCCGCCACGGTCTCCACCACGAACTTGCAGACTTCCTCCTGCGTCCAGGGCAGCTCCAGCACGATCGCGCGGGCGGAATCGAAGAGGCGGCGGATGTGTTCCTCCAGGCGGAAGACCCGCCGGTTGTAGAAGCGGATGCCCTCGAAGACCCCGTCGCCATAGAGCAAGCCGTGATCGAACACGGAGATCTTCGCCGCGGATTCATCCACCAATTCGCCGTCGAGCCAGATTTTCATGGAAAAGAGCGCGTAGCCTACGATTCCCGGGCACGCTGGCAAGCGCGGGGTGATGGGGATAATCATCCGCCTGAGAACCGCCCCGTCCGGCTCCCTGTTTCCTCACGGCACCTCGCCGTCCCCTTCCTGCTTCGGGCCGGCGGGGGCGGAACGGACATCGGTCAGGGCGGTCCAGTTCACGTTCGCCTTGTCGAGCCGCTGGAGCTCCGCGGCATAGACGGCGTCGTCGTTCTTCGGGTCCATTTCCGCGGCCAGTTCGGTGAAAATGCGGGAGAGCAGGGCGTTCTCCGCACCGCCCTGTTTCTTGAGCAGCTCGCTGCGGGTATAGAGGAGAGCGGCCAGCACGTCCGGTTTGTAATCGCCCGGCCGCGGCTCGGGCAACACTCCGCGGCTGAGCTGGAAGTTCAGCACCAGCGCCTTGCGATTGCGCGGGGAGAGATGGAGGGCGAGCGCCACCATGCGCCGGGCATCCGCCAGGGAAGCGGGGCTTGCCTTCGCTTCGGCCACGCGGTTGGAAGCATAGCCTGCCAGGTTGTCCGCGTATTCCTCCCGCTCGCGGTCGAGCATGCCCAGTTCGTCGGTAAAGATCCCGGCCCCGGTCCGCGGTTCCTTCCACTGGAATCTCCCGGCGGCTTCCTGGCCGGGAAGAACGGCGGGAAGAAGCAGCGCGGAGACGAGGACGGCTTGCCAGCGGCGGATCACGCCCCCTAGGTTCCGGGGCGAGCCGCACCATTGCAAGTGACAAGTCCCCGCGATCTCTCCAAACCCGCCCTGCGCCGCCTGCTGCGGGCCGGCCGGCCGGATCCGGAGAGCCAGCGCGCCCAGTCCGCGGAGATCCGCCGCCACCTCCGCCTTTGGCTGGCCGACCGTCCGCCGGGCGTCATTGCCGCCTTTTCCGCCATTCCGGGGGAGCCGCTGCTGCTGCCGCTGCTGGCGGAACTGCCGCAATACCGCTGGGTGCTGCCGCGGATGGAGGGGACAGCCCTGGCCTTCCATTTCACCGCCACGGCCGATCCCGGGGCTTTCGCGGCCGGAGCCTTCGGCATCGCGGAGCCCCCCGCCGATAGCCCGGCATGTCCCGCCGCGGAAATCGGGATCTTCCTCTGTCCCGGAATGGCTTTCACCCGCGGGGGCACCCGGCTCGGCCGGGGGAAGGGCTACTATGACCGCGCGCTGGCCGCAGCCGGCGGGGCCGCCCTGCGGGTAGGCGTGTGCTTCCGAGACCAGGTCCTGGCGGAGATCCCCGCGGAGGGACACGACCTGCCGATGCATTTCCTGGCCACGCCGGAAGGGGTCGCGGAATGCACGGCCGTTCCCTAGCCCCCCCGTACCGAGCAGCCTTCCATCCCCTCTTTCGGGGGATCGGGGGGCATTTCGGGCCTTTTCGTCACACCGTGCTTTCCCCGCGCGGGGGATCGGGATTTCATGCAGGGGAATACAAAACCCGCGCACGGCGCTAAACCCCATGGATATCCCGGACGTGACTGGCCAATCAGAAGGCCCGATGGACCGCAAGGACGACAAGTTGGAGGAATTCGTGCACGAACTGACCCGCTGCCAGGGGGATCTGTTCTACTTCATCCGCGCCCTGTGCGGGGATCCGCACGCCGCCTCGGACATCCGCCAGGCCGTGAACATGGTCCTCTGGCGCAAGCGGGAGAAATTCCGCCCCGGCACCAGCTTCAAGAACTGGGCCTTCCGCATCGCCCAACTGGAGGTGATGACCTACCTGCGCCGCAAGAAGCGCGAGCGCACCGTGAATTTCGATGCCGATTTGATCGAGTGCTTCGCCTCCGAAGTGCCGGAGGTGATCGACGAATTGCCCGAGCGCCGCCTGGCGCTGGTGGAGTGCCTGAAAAAACTCACTCCGAAGGACGACGAACTGATCCGCCACCACTACTGGTCCGGCGGCTCCCTGGAAGCCCTGGCGCGTGCCACGGAGCGCAGCGTGGGCACCTTGAAGGCCCGTCTCTTCCAGCTCCGGGGCAATCTGCGCCGCTGCATCCGCTTGCAA
>CBFGVD010000482.1:0-3134 GCA_965651965.1 uncultured Verrucomicrobiaceae bacterium
GCCGGGCTCCTGGTGCTGCTGGGAGTGGGGCTGGGATTTGCAGTGCATGCGGCTTTCTTCGGCCTGGCCGGCTTTGTCGGCGCGGGCCTGGTCTTCGCCGGAATCACCGATTGGTGCGGGATGGGGCTCCTGCTTGCCAGAATGCCCTGGAACCGGCGCTAAGACCGCGCTAGCTGTAACTTCCGCGGTTCCCCCTTTTTGAGCACAATCCGAACCCACTTCATCCCATGTTCCTGCGGCAAATCACCGACCCTGCGCTCGCGCAGAATGCCTATCTCATCGGCTGCCAGCGCAGCGGCGAAGCAATCATCATCGATCCCGAGCGCGACATCGACCGCTATCTCCGCCTGGCCGCGGAGCACGGTTTCAAACTGGTGGCGGCAGCGGAAACCCACATCCATGCCGATTTCCTGGGCGGCACCCGGGAACTGGTGGAGCGGCACGGCGTGCGGGCCTACCTCTCCGCCGAGGGCGGCCCCGGGTGGCAGTATGAATGGGCGGCGGGGCATCCCGGCGTCACCCTGCTGCACGCGGGTTCCGTCTTCCGCACCGGCAATATCTCCTTCGCGGCGCTGCACACTCCCGGCCATACTCCGGAGCACCTAGCCTTCCTGGTGACCGATACCGGTGGCGGGGCGGACCAACCCCTCGCCCTGTTGAGCGGGGATTTCATCTTCGTCGGCGATGTGGGCAGGCCCGACCTGCTGGAAAGCGCCGCAGGCCAGGCGGGCTCGATGAAACCCGCCGCGCGGACGCTGTACGACAGCCTGCGGAAGACCGCCGCGCTGGCGGATTATCTCCAGATCCTTCCGGCCCACGGCGCGGGCAGCGCCTGCGGGAAATCGCTCGAGGCCGTGCCGGTGAGTGTCCTCGGCTACGAACGCCGCTTCAATGCCGCCCTGCGCGAAGCCATGGAAGGCGGGCAGGAGGAGTTCGTGGACCACATCCTCCGCGGGCAACCGGAGCCGCCTCCCTATTTCGCGCGGATGAAACGCGACAACCGCTCCGGCCCGGCGCTGCTGCCGGAGGGAGAGTTGCCGCGCCCCCGGCGGATCGAGGTAGCGGAGCTTGCTTCGTGGCAAGAAGGGGAGGGGAAAGCGATCCTGGACCTCCGGCCGGACCGGAAGGCATTCATGGCCCGGCATCTCCGCGGTGCGCTGCACGCCCCGCCGGCGGGCGGCAAGCTGAGCGTGGTGGCGGGATCCTACCTGCGGGAGGGCGATGCCGTGCTCCTGGTGGCGGAGGACGAGAAAGCCGTCGAACCCGCGGTGCGCGAGCTGGTGCGCATCGGCTTCGACCGCATCGAGGCCTGGGTGCTGGCGGCGGATGCGCTTGCGGACGGAACCCTGACATCCTCCCTGCCGAGGATCGCGGCGAAGGACTTCGTCTCCGTGCGTGCGGGGAAATCGGATGCCGTGGTACTGGACGTCCGCGGGGCGGAGGAATTCGCCGCAGGGCACGTGGAGGGAGCCCTGAATGTTCCTCACACCCGCCTCGCCCTGCATCTGGATGAAATTCCGCGGGGCCGCACGGTATTCGTGCATTGCGGCAGCGGCTTGAGGGCGGCCCTGGCGTCCGCCTATCTGGCGCGCGAAGGCTTCCCGGTCGTGCATGTGGATGGGAATTTCGCCGATCTGGCTCCGGCGCGGGGCACCATGTCATGAGCCCGCTCGCCTGGCTGGGGGCGGGGCTGGTGGGCCTGTCCTTGGGGCTCACCGGGGCCGGGGGCAGCATCATCACGCTGCCCGTGCTGGTCTATCTGGCGGGCGTGCCGCCCGCGGAGGCGGTGGCGCTGAGTCTTTTCACCGTCGGCGCGGCCGCGGCGGCAGGGGCGGTGCAGCGTTGGCGGCGGGGAGAGGTTCATGCCCGCGCGGCGGCGATCTTCGCGCTCTCGGGCATGGCCGGTGCCGCGCTCGGCGCGCAATTCACCGCCCTGATTCCGCCTGCATGGCTCATGGGGATCTTTGCCCTGCTGATGGCGGGCGTCGCGTTGAAAATGCTCGTGTCGCGCGGGGAACCCGACGCAGCGGCCCCGGATTGCCGCCCAGCCCGTTGTCTCGCCGCGGGCGGTATCACCGGGGTATTGACCGGCCTGCTCGGGGTGGGCGGCGGCTTCCTGCTGATGCCCGCGATGATGAAATTCGGCCGGCTGCCTTTGCGCATGGCCACGGGAACCTCCCTCGCCGTGATCGCTTTCAATTCCGCGGCGGGCTTCCTCTCCCACATGGGGGAGCGGCCGGTCGATTGGAGCCTGGCCCTGATCTTCGCGGCGATCGCCGCCGTCGGCACGCTGCTCGGAACCCGGGCCGCCTCCCGCTTGCCGGTCCGCAGCCTGCGGCGCGGTTTCGCGGTGGCGGTGCTGGCGGCCGCGGTCCTGATCCTGTGGCAGACCGCCGCCGCTTAATTCGCCTTCGGCACAATTTGCCAGACCTCGCTGATCTGGTTCCGCTCGGGGAATTTCGAGCCGAAGCGGTCCGTCTGGCCGAGGTAGGCCGCCTGGACCCGCTGGCCCGGCTTCTTCGCATGATCCAGCACCTGCGCCACGGCGGTCGCGCGTTCGGAAGAGAGAGTCCGGTTGGAATCGACATTGCCCGTTTCCGAAGCATAGCCGACGACGATGAGCAGGGCATTGTCCGGTGCTTCCGCGGCGAAACCGGCGATCCTCGCGACATCCTCCGGCGGCAGCTCCGCGGAGCCGGTGGGGAAGTCTATTTTGTCCAACACGTTGGCCCCCAACCGCGCGCCGAACTGGCTGTAGGCGGTGGCGATCTCCGAATCGGGCTTGTCTTCCAGATCGCGGAGATTGCGGAAAAGCTCCGCGGCTTCCTCGAAGATCTCGGCTTCCGTCCCGGCGAAGAGGGATGCCTGGGAAAGCCGCGATTCAAGCTCCTGCACGCGAGCACGCAGGGAATCCCGCTCCGCCGCGACCACCTTCATTTCACCCGGCGCCTCGCCGAGGCGGCGGACCTCGTCTCCCAGGGCGATGATGCGCTTGTTCGCCGTATCGAGCTGATTGCGCAGGGCGGCGGCATCCGCACCCTCCACCAGGGCTTTGGCCAGTTTTGCCTCCGTTTGGGCGAGCTGGCCGCGGAGCACTTCCTGGAGCTTCACGGCATCCGTCCACTCGCGGGTGC
>CBFGVD010000483.1:0-3122 GCA_965651965.1 uncultured Verrucomicrobiaceae bacterium
CGACCGCGACATGGCGGTAGCGCCGTGAAGTCCCGGCTTCGGTTTCGCGCATCAGTTCCTCCAGCATTTGTACCGCGGTGCGCCCGATGTCCTCGAACTCCGGATCGATGCCCGCTTCCGTGGCACGGGCCAGGGTTGCCAAGGCCACATCACCGGGCACGGAGAGACCGGCATCCGCCAGCTTGCCTGCCACGGCGGCATCGTCGGCCAGCACGGCCGTGAGCCCGTGCTCCTGCACCCAGGCGCGGATGGACGCCGCCGCGCGGCCCGCCGGTACTTCGGCGAGATCGAGCAGTGGCAATTCGCCGGCCATGCCGCGGCGCACCGCGGGCAGGCTTTCCTCCATGCTGTAGCCCGCGTGGCGCAGCAGCGTGGGACCGGTGAGACAACCGATCCGGCAATGTCCGGCAGCGTGCATGCGCCGCAAGGCGAGCGCCATGTTCGCCGCGGCGGAGGGCAGGATCTGATGCCCCCGCTGGCTCCCCGCGCGGCCGAAGCTGACGATGGCGTACTCCTCCCACGGAAAATCCGGCCAGACGCTGCCCGGCGGATGCGGCGGGATCAGGAGCCCGCGGATATTCCGCGTTGCCAGGACCCGGTGCAGCCTCTCCGCGGTCAGCTCGGTCCCGAGCCGGAATTCCTCAAGCCGGAAGCCGTATTCCCCTGCCGCCTCCCCGGCTCCTTGCCTGAAACGCCCGATCCACGGCTGGCTCCCTGCCGACGGCGGCCGGTTCCATGCATTGATCCAGGCGATCTCGCCCCGCAGGGGCCGCACGCTCTTGCGCTTCCGGTATTCGGCCAGCGCGACCAGCACCGGATCTCGCCGGTAGCCGACTGCCGCGGCGTGATCCCGGATCCGGTCGCCTAGCGCCTGCGAGACCCGGCGGCTGTTCCGCAAGGCGAGCGAGACGGTCACATGGCTCACGCCGAAGTGGCGCGCGATATCGCGCTGGCTCACGGGGTCCGATAGCGTCTCCATGGAGCGTCCGTACGTCGTCTTCATCGCGCGATTCCCAGATTGCGGTTGATCTCCGCCGCGCTCGCCAACAGGGCCTTGAGATAACGGGGCACATTCCTTTCCCCCGTCTTCGTCCCGGAGAGGTAGGAGATGACGAGCGCTCCCGCGACATCCGAGCCCGGCACGCCGACGGGCACGGAGAGATCCGCCACCCCCTCCGTCGTCGCGCTGGGCGCATGGTGGCAAGAAGCACCGCGCAGCTCCGCGAAGGTCTTCATCAGCCTGTCCCGCTCCGACTTGGCGGCCTCCTGGAAATCGCTCACCTGCTCCAGGAAGGCCGCGCGGGCCGCCTCGCTCCAGTTAGCCAGGAGCAGCTTGCCGGAAGTGGTCCGCAGCACGGGAATCCGTGATCCCTCGCCCACCGCCAAGCATACGGCGCACGAGGGCATGCGTTCCATCAACACCAGCAGGTTCGGTCCGTGGATGACGCTGAGGTGGCAAGCCTGGCCGACTTCCTCGGCAAGCACCTCCATCGGCAGCCGGGCCGCCTTGCGCAACAGGGTGGTGGAATTCTGGCGGTGGCTCAGCTCATACAGGCGCAGGGTAAGGCGGAACTTCCCGCTTCCCTCTTCCCGCATCACGTACCCGCGCTCCTCCAGGCACATCAGCATCCGGTAGATCTCGCCTGGCGTGCGGCCCAGGGCGCGCGCGATCTCCAGTTGGCTGAGAGGTGCCATTTCGCCCGACAGGTGCTCGAGGATATCCAAGCCCTTGTCCAAAGCCGGGGCTCCGTAGCGGCGGGGGTCGGAAAGCGTCGGGGAACTCACGGCGAATGGTTTCGCCTATGAATTCCACATTCAAATTTGAAATCAATGCCAAAATCCGGCCGAATGCCGGACCGTCTTGCCCAGCCTGGCTGGCCGTTCGGTCACCTGCGACCGGTCTCGCTCCGTTCCGAGGCAGGGCATGACCGTACTCACGAAGGAATCGTCTCATGTCCTTCTTGCGGCGCGCCGAAGAGCTCCGAACCGACGGACGCGAGCCTGCGTGCCGTTTGCTCTTCTTCCGCCAGGATCTCCCCGAGTTCTCCGGCGTCGCGGCTGAAACCCACGCATTCCGCCAACGAGGCGATGAACCGATAGGCGGCGATCTCGTAATGCTCGATCCGCCCGCAGTGGGCGATCAGCAGAAGATCGCGAACGAGAGGCCCTTCCGCCTTGGCAAGATGTTCGTTCCCCCCATCGATCAGGCCTTTCATCGCTTTGCAGATATCGCCGCCGGGATCGATGCCATGGCGGTCGAAGATGCCTGTCACGATCTCCTTGTGGCGCAGGCTCGCTCCCTCGTGCTGGAGCAGCAGGTCGCGGAGCATGCGGTTCGTGGCATGCTCCGCCAGGTCGGGTAGCGTGAGGATCACCTGGGACTCGACGCTATAGAGGTCTCTCAACTGATCGAAGAACAGGTCGTGCGGGCTGGCGATTTTCATGGCTTTGAACGGTATGAGGAATTCGGCGGTATCCCGGTTCCATGCGGCGCGGTCCCGGAAAGCCCCCGGCTTTCCTTCTTCCCGCGCCGCTGTCATTGAGCCACGGCTATCGCATTCCATATGCCAGAGGAGGCTACCGACCCTCCGCCTTCCGGCATGGTAGGAAGGCGGAACAAGAGGAATGCCGCAGGGCGGGATCTAGGCTCGCCAGCATAATGCAATCCGCATCCGGCGCTTGCAGTTTGCATCCGCTGGAGCCTCCCCTTTAACGAAGCATGTTTCAAAACCATTGGAACAAGAGCCGCCGGCAAGCTCGCACCATCCCGGCATGGGGGATGCAGGTGCTCTACCCGACCGTTATCAACCAACCGAACACCATGTCCAAACTCACTTCGATGCATGCCCTCCTGGTCCAGGAAATCAAGGACCTCTACAGCGCCGAGACCCAGCTTCTCAAAGCGCTGCCCAAAATGGCCAAAGCCGCCAGCAACGGGACGCTCAAAAAGGCGATCGAAACGCACTTTCGGGAAACCGAAGGACACGTCGCGCGCTTGGAAGAAATCGCCACCCTGCTGGAAGCAAGCCCGCGCGGCAAATCCTGCAAGGCGATGAAAGGCCTCGTCGAAGAAGGCGAGGAAATCCTCAAGGAAGAAGGCGACGCCCTGATCAAGGATCTCG
>CBFGVD010000484.1:0-3120 GCA_965651965.1 uncultured Verrucomicrobiaceae bacterium
GGCCGAAGGTATTACGTTTCGTGGAGCGGACGGTGACCCGCCGCATCCGCCACTACAACGGGCCGGAGGCGCAGGTGGTGAACTACGGGGACTTCCTGTGCCCGCAGACGGCCCGCTCCATCCAGGAGGCGGACTGCGTGGTGCACCTGTACGACATGCCGGTGATGGAGCTGGCGGACCAGTGGCGGAAGGAGGAGGCGGCCTCCGGCGCGGAGGAGGACGCGCGGGCGACGCGCCGGGCGATCGGCCTGATCCGCGGGATGGCGAATGCGGGCAGCCTGCCGGGCAGCATGCAGGATTCCGCGAAGCCGGGCGAGGACGACGGGGGGATGACGCGGCCTTCCGCGCCGGTGGCATCGATCGCGGAATTCCACCTGCGCTACGATGCGGACGGGGACGGGATGATGGAGGAGATCATGCTGGTGCTGGACCGGAACACGGGCACGCCGGTCTTCTACGACTTCGAGGCGAACGTGACGCCGGACGGGCTGCGGCCCTTTTCCGCGGTGCGGGTGAACGAGGTGCCGGGCCGCTGGTACGGGATCGGGGCGATGGAGATGTTCGAGACGACGCAACGCTTCGTGGACCTGACGGTGAACCGCTGGAACTTCGCGCAGACGAATTCCGCGCGGGTGGATTTCTGGAGCCCGCACAACACGCTGGAGGGGCGGCAGAACCCGCACCTGGCGCTGAACTGGGGCGGGACCTACACGCCGGCGCCGGGGAAGACGGCGCGGGATTGTCTGGAGTCCGTGTATCTGGAGAGCAACAAGGGCCTGGAGCTGCGGTCGCACATGGAGTTCTTCATGCAGATGGCGATGAACGAGAGCGGGGTGCAGCACGCGAACGACGCGCAGGCGGCGGGCTTCGACTCGGCGAAGCTGGCGACGGGGATCCGGAACATCGAGAAGAGCGGGCAGGAGATGTTCTCGCTCTACCTGGGGCACCTGGAGCCGGGGGTGGCGGAGGCGCTGGAGAAGATGACGAAGCTGCTGATGGTGAATCTGGACGAGATGGAGGTGCTCCGTTTCTTCGAGGAAAAGGAAGGCGGGGAAGGCGCGGCTGAGCTGCTGGAGATCCGGCCGGAGGAGATCGCGGACCTGGAGCTGGACGTGCGGATCCTGTTGACGCGCTACCGCGGGGAGCAGACGCTGGAGAGCTCCACGGCGGCGGCGGGGCTGGTGGCGCAGTATTACGCGCAGCCGTACGAGATCCAGCAGCGGACGACGCTGCTTTTCCGCGACATGCTGAAGGCGCTGCAGGTGCCCTTCGGCGACAAGATCATCGAGCCGCTGGCACCGGGGGGCGGGGAGGGGGAAATGAATATTGAGAAGTGAGGAGTGAATATTGGGAGAGGGGTGCGGGGGGACGCGGGGACTCCCCCGCCCCTGACGGCGGAGGCGAGCGTGCGAGGGAATGAAGAGGAGCGGCAGGATGGCGGCGCGGACGGCCTTGGAGTGCGGCAGCCTGCTGCCGCTTTTCTTCCCGCAGCCTGCTGCGGGGCGGGGCGGGCGGTTTTCCGGAAGGGTGGCTCCCCCGCTCCTTCCCGGCCGGCAGGCCGGCCTCGCAAGAAAGCGGCAGCAGGCTGCCGCAGTCCAAGGCGGCTGGCGCCGCGGTCTAACGGAGGCAGAGCCGCACCGGCCCGGTCCGGGGCGGATACCGATCAACGGAACATGAAGAACGACAGGAAGGACAAGGCGGCGATCCGCTACGCGCGGGAGGCGCTGGAGGACATGGAGGAACTGGCCGGAAACGCGGCCTACCTGCGGCTGCGGGAAAAGCTCCGCAGGCGCTCGGAGGAATGGGCGGAGGCGCTGCTGGGCGACGATTCCCTTTCTCCCGCGGACCGCGAGGCGCTGAGGCAGCGGAGGAAGGGGCTGCTGGAGGCGCTGGACTTCCCGGAGGAGGAGAAGCTGGCGCAAGAAAGGGTGCTGAAGGCCTGCGGGGCGGAGGGAGGGGATGGGAATTGAATATCGAGAAGTGAGTATCGAATATTGGCGGGGTCGTTCCTGACCGCGGTTCATGTTTCGCCGGTCGTCAGGGGGCGGTCCCCTCCCCTGCAGGATCGGGCGGGACGGGGGGGCGGGAGAGGCGGTCGATGCGCCGGAGCCGCCAGACGATGAGAAGGAGTCAGGCGGCGCAGTAGAGGAGGATGAGATCGCGGTAGGGCAGCGCGAGGTGGCGGGTATCACGCGTGAAGGTATTTCCACCGAAGGGATGCGCGACCTCCGCGAGATCGCGCCCCCAGGCGAGGCGATCACCCAAATATCTCGTGGCGCTGCTCCTCGCGAAACCCGGCGGCAAATCGGCAGGGGGCATGGTCACGCCCCACGCGCTCGGCGTCTTTTCCTCCCAGAGGCTGCGGCCGATGTAGAGCGTGCCCGAGCTGTGGATCACCTGCCAATGGACGCCGTGCCGATGGTGCGACCAGGTGGACATGGTGCGCCCGGAATCGAGGGCCGCCCAGGTGAGGAAGGAGAGTCCGAACAAACCGGCCCAGAAGGATAGCAAACGGTGGAAGCGGAAGCCTGCCAGCGGGGCGAGGAGACGGCGGGACGAACGGCGGAGATTTCGCAATGCCTTCCGGGGCGAGCGGCGGGGCGGTGACGGCGGCGTTTCGCCGGGAGCGTGTTCTTTCGCCGCGGCGCGCTTTCTCAAGCGCCAGGCGAGGAGGATGACCCAGGCGGGGAGATAGAGGCAGAGGAGCAGCCAGTGGGGGATGCGCAGGGAGGTGATATTGGTCGGGCCGAAGCTGAAATTCTCCAATCGCGGGCGGGCCCAAAGGAGCGGGCGCTCGGGATCGGTACTGATCTCGCGGGTGATCCCGGCATGGTTTCGCGGGATATTCACGCCCCAGGAGAGGCGGAGCGTGGAGTTGTCATTGGCGGCGGAGATGTAAGGCCGACCGCGCTGGAAGTGGATACCGCTGGTGCGCTCGAAGGAATCCGCCCAAGCCCACAGGAGGAAGACGAGGCCGAAAAGGCCGAGCCAGAGGGAAAGGGAGCGGAAGGGCATCGTGGAAAAGGATCATGCGCACGGGCTTGAGGCAAGGCGCTTGGCGGCGGTGGGAGCGGGCTGAAGTTAGCGGGGGATCGAAGGGGACGAGGGGCAATGAGCGGC
>CBFGVD010000485.1:0-3108 GCA_965651965.1 uncultured Verrucomicrobiaceae bacterium
CGCGGGTTCGGCCGCGCCCGGCTCCACGCCATGCAGGCAGGCCAAGCCCTTCGCCAGCTCGCCGGCATAGGCACTGAAACCAGGCATCCGCATGTCCAGCCAAGGACGCGGGCGGGGCGAAGCGGTGGCGTTGATCATCTTCTCCATGTAGGAGGAGTGCAGCATCTCGCCGATGTAGGTCAGATGCGGGCGGGATTGATCCAGCTTTTCGTTCTCCCCTTTTACGTGGGCCACCAGGGATTTCGTCTCCACGTGCACGGAATCCAGGAGGGACGGCTTGCCGTCCATGCCGTGGCAGCTCGTGCATCGCAGGGCTTCCAGCTTGGCCGTGGCATACTCGGAGGGGACGTGGCGCTTGAGCGGCTCGATCCCTTTTTTCGAAAAGGCGATCAGGGCGGCGCGCTCCTCGTCGCTGAGGGCGAGTTTGGGCTCCTTTCCGGCGTGCTTGCCGGAGACGCAGCCCTTTGCCGCCCAATCCTTGGTGAAGAGGGTTTCCGCCGCGGTGGCGAAAGTGGGAACGCCGGTTCCGGCGTGGCAAGCGCCGCAGTTCAAAGCGTTGGCCAAGGCCGCGCCGCGGGTGGCGTCGCCCTTCGGGAAGACCGTTTCCGGCTTTTCCACCTTGCCGGAGGCATCCAGGATGAAAGCCGCGATCTCGTTGGCTTCGGCATCGCTGAGCTTGAAATCGGGCATGCCGATGTGGGCATAGAGCGCGTCCGGCTTTTTCAGGAATTGGACCAAGGCTCCCGGTTGGAATTTGTCGGAAACATTGTGGAGCGGCACCCGGCCGCCGGTGGCATCGATCTCCGCGGTACCCGGGGAAGTGTGGCATGCGGCACAGCCGAGGCGGTGGAAATGTTCCCCCCCCTTCCGGGCCAGGGCCTTGTCCGGGGCCGGCGCGCTTTCTCCCGCCTTCTGGGTCATCAGGTAGGCGGCGATGTCGGCAGCCTGCTGCTTGCCCTCCTCCGTCGAGGCATCCACCAGGGCGGGCATCCGGGTGTCCGGCCGCAGCGCGGAAGGATCGGCGATCCAGCGGGCCAGCCATTCTTCATTCAGACGGGATCCGGTGGAAAAAAGCAGCGGGGCCATTTCGGTCAGCTCCGGCATGCCGCTCACCCCGCCGACGTGGCACTTCGAGCAGTGGTTTTCCGCGAAAAGCAGGCGCCCCTGCCGGTGGGGATCGGAAACCGCGGCGGCCTTGTTTTCCGCATGAAAGGCGGAAGGGGGAACGCTCTGTTTCGGGAAAGAACGCTCCTCCCAGAAAAGGCGGAAGCGGCCCGAACCATCCGGCTTGGACCGGAATTTGATCTCGATCTCGTGTTCGCCGCGGTTCAGCCGCGTGCTCTTGGTGGCTTTCGCACCCAGCGTCCCTTCCTCGGCCAGCAGTTCCTTCCCGTCCACCGTCAGCACCGCCTTGCCCTCGCCTTCGAAGGAAAAGGACAGCCGCTGCCGTTCCGCCAACACCAGCTTGCCCTTCCAGGTCACGCCGAATTCGCCCGCAGGCAGGAAGGGCGTGGGCGATTCTCCCGCCTTCACCAGCAGCGCCGGCAGGCGGTCGGCGCGGGTATCGGTCGCACCGCCGCCCTCGAAGGTGGCGGCGAGTTCGGCCCGGGCGGAACCGGCGAGGAGCGAAACGGGCAGGAGGAGTCTGGCGAAACGCGGCAATTTCATTCGGGAAAGGGTAGATTGGGCGAAAGCGCCCGCTTTGTCAGGCGCTTTCGCGATCAATGCTGGCGGGAAACGGGCTTATTTGCCCATTTTGCGGACGGTGGCGTGCAGGTCGCCCTGCAGCACTTCGCCATCGGTGTCTTCCAGGTCCCAGGCCACCTTGAGCTGCATGGAGGGCTTGTGGCCGGCCAGATCGATCTCGACCGTCTTGCCGTCCTCCAGCAAGCGCGCGGCGGTGATTTCCACCTTGTCGCGCTTGTGATGTTCCTTGGATTCCTTTTCGAGCGCGATCTTGCGGGCTTCTTCGTCCGGGTTGTCCACGGAGAATTCCCCGGAGCCGTATTGCGGTCCTCGCACGTAGTCCCAGCGCTCTGCGGAGTAGCTCTCCGGATCGGTGGCCAGTTCCTCGTCGAGCTCCGTTTCAAAGCGCAGGCGCACGCCCTTGGCGGTGATTTCGAGCTTGTCCGGGATCGGCACCGTGGCACCGGTGTAGCGGATGCGCTGCACGGCGCACTCGTTGGCGGCATTCGTCTGCCAGCCGCGGAAGCCCGCCACGTAGAGCGAGCCGTCCTTGTGGAAGCGCGCGCGCATCGCGGAGGAGCCCAGGTTGGCCGGGATTTTCACCACGCCGCCCTGCAGGGTGCCGTCCACCGTCGCATCCAGCACCCGGTAGAGGGAGGACTGGCCGTAGGAAAGGTGGATCAGCTCGCCCGGCTTCAGGCCGAATTTCACGCCCTGCGGCACCCACACCTGGGAACCCCCGGAATTGTCCACATCCATCGGCAGGTAGCACAGCGGCTCCGTGTAGGGGGCGTCCTTCAGCCCCTGGCGGCTCGGCTCCGTGCCGAAGAAAGCCGGGCGCTGGTCCGCGGTGATGTAGTTGATCTTGCAGCATGGCTGCCAGGAACCCTCGTTTTCGCCGGTCGTGATCTCGCCGTTCGGCCCGACTCCGAGGCCGCCGGGAGCCCGCAGGCCGGTGGCGATGACCTCGAAGCTGGAGGCGTCCTTGGACAAACGCATCACCGTGCCGTGATGCGGGAAGATGGTGTCGAAACCGCGGCCGCCCGGGCGCACCGGAGCCGCCTTCGAGAAGTAGAAGTCACCGTTCGCGTCGGTCTGGAGGTCGAAGGCGAATTCGTGGAAGTTCGGCGAAACCGCCACGCCGTTGAAGAAGCACTCGAAATGGTCCGCCTCGCCGTCCTTGTTCAGGTCGTGGAGCTTGGTGATCTGGTCGCGGCCGTGCACGTAGATCGTGCCGTCCACCACCTTCACACCCAGCGGCTCGAAAAGGCCGGCGGCGTAGCGTTTCCACACCAGCTTGCCCAGATCGCCTTTCAGGCCGCTCACCGTCCACACGTCCCCGTTCCAGGTGGAAAGCGCCGCGGAATCCTCGTCAATGAAATCGAAGCCGCCGAAGCGGATGCTGGACTTCCAAGGATTGTC
>CBFGVD010000486.1:0-3100 GCA_965651965.1 uncultured Verrucomicrobiaceae bacterium
ACCATCAGGGCCACGATGTCGCTGTCCGGCCGCGGGTATTTCGAGACATCGATCATGCCGCGCAGGTCCGTCAGGTCGCTCGGCCGCGGGGCATCGCCCGCATCGCTATCCTCCTCGTAAGTGCGGTTTCCCAGGTGGGGGAGCGAGCTGCGGCCGGTCACGTAGTAGCCGCCCCAGCGGTCCGGCAGCGGGGTCGCGTGGGTCACGTGGACCGTCCCCTTCGCCAGCAGCGGGTGGCCGTCCGGATTCGGAAAGACGGAGCGCACCAGCATGCCGGGCACGCCCTCCGTGCGGGTGGTGCCGTGGCAAGACATGCACAGGGAGGTATCGCGCTGGATCGCCGCTTGTCCGCCCTCCCCTTCGCCGATCAGGTAAAAGACCGGGCCCAGCGCCGGGTCCTGCACGATCACCTCCACCGCGCCGCCCGGCACGTAGCCGACGTAGGCCTCTTCGGAAAAGAACAAGGCCCGCGGGTTTTTCGGGTGGATCAGGTGGTTCTGGTGGCTGGTCTTGGAGAAGACGAGCGCCTGGGATTCCTCCGGCACGCCCAGCTCCCGCAGCACGAAACGCAAGCGGTCCAGGCCGGCGGCCCCGGGAACCCGCTTCGAGCCGGAGGCAAGGTCCGCCGCCAGCCGAGTGACCGCGTTTTCCGCCCGCGTGTCCGAATAGCGGATGGGGGCGAGATCCCAGAAATCGGCCTCTCCCCGTGCCGCCATCACCAGCGCAGGAAGGATCAACAAACACCTCACGCCGGAAGGAAACGGCATCCGGAGGCGGATTCCTACGCGTATTTTTGCGAAGTGGCGCCCACACCCGGAAATGGAGGGGTCTTCCCGGGGCAGTTCTTTGGACTGCGCGGGGCATGACCGCGCTTTGGCTTTGCGGGTGGGATGGGACCGGGGAAGGCGCGGAGCGGCAGCCGCCTTTTCCCCACAGCGGCGTCGTGCCGCCGCAGTCCACACGCCGCCGCAGTCCAAAGGAGTCTTCCCCGCCCTCGCCCCTTGACCATCCCGGCGCGGGCCGCGAGTCTCCGCGCCGTTTCCATGCTTACCGTCCAGAATCTCCGCGTCGAATACGGCGCTCGCGTGCTTTTCTCCGATCTCACCTTCTCGGTGCAGCCGCGGGAACGCATCGCCTTCGCCGGGCACAACGGGGCCGGGAAATCCACGCTGATGAAGGCCATCGCCGGGATCGTGGAGGTTTCCGGCGGCAAGGTGGTGGTGCCGCGGAACGTGCGGGTGGGCTACCTGCCGCAGGAGGGCATCCACGTGAAGGGCATCACGCTCTGGGACGAGACCATGCGCGCCTTCGGCGAGACCCTGGCGCTCCAGGAAAAGATCGAGCGCCTCTCCGCGGAGCTGGAAAAGCTGGACCCGCGCTCCTCCCCCTACGGCGAGCTGCTGGAGGAAATCGGCGAGCTGGAGCTGAAGCTGGACGAAGCGGATCCCGCGCGGATGAAGCCGAAGGTGGAATCCGTGCTGCAGGGGCTGGGCTTCAGCAGGAAGGACTTCGACCGCGACTGCGGGCACTTCTCGGGCGGCTGGCAGATGCGCATCGCGATGGCCAAGCTCTTCCTGCAGGACCCCGAGGTCCTGCTGCTGGACGAGCCGACCAACCACCTCGACATCGGCACCCAGCGTTGGGTGGAGCAATACCTGGTGAACTACCCGGGAGCGATCCTGCTCATTTCCCACGACCGCGCGCTGCTGGACACCCTCTGCACCCGCACGCTCGCCTTCCACCACGGCCTCGGCGAAGAATACTCCGGGAACTACAGCTATTACGAGCGCGAGTCCGTGCTGCGCCGGGAGATCCAGCTCAAGCAATACACCGCCCAGCAGCGCGAGATCGCGGAGATCCAGCGCTTCATCGACCGCTTCCGCGCCTCCGCGAACAAGGCGACGCTGGTGCAGTCCCGCATCAAGATGCTGGAGAAGATCGAGCGCATCCCCGCGCCGGAAGCGGCGGATGCCGTGATGAACTTCAAATTCCCCCCGCCGCCGCAGAGCGGGAACCTGGTGGCGAAGCTGGAAAAGGTCTCCAAGAGCTACGGCCCGCTGCAGGTCTTCAAGAAGTTCGATTTCGAGGTCAACCGCGGCGAGCGCATCGCGATCGTGGGACCGAACGGCGCGGGCAAATCCACCTTCTGCCGGCTGATCACCGGGCAGGAAGCGCCGGACGAAGGCAGCCATGAATTCGGCCTGCGGGTCGCCACCTCCTTCTTCTCCCAAAATCACGCCGACGAGCTGGACCCGACCAAGACGATCCTGGAAACGGTGGAAGAGGTCGCCAGCCGCGAGGCGGGCCCCTACTGCCGGAACCTGCTCGGCTGCTTCCTCTTCCGTGGCGACGACGTGTTCAAGAAAGTCGGCGTTCTCTCCGGCGGCGAACGCTCGCGCGTGGCGCTGGTGCGCATGCTGGTGGCCCCGGCGAATTTCCTGATCCTGGACGAACCGACCAACCACCTGGACATGCAATCCCAGGAAGTGCTCCAGAACGCGCTGGCGGACTATGCCGGCACGGTGATGATCGTCTCCCACAACCGCTCCTTCCTGGACCCGGTGGTGGAGAAAACCCTGGAATTCCGCCCCGGGGAAGATCCGCGGCTGTTCCAAGGAAACATCACCTACTATTTGGACAAAACCGCCGACGAAAAAGGCGGTGCCACCCTCTCTTCCCGCGCCCACGCGGCGACCCTGGCCGCCGAGGCGAAGAACGCCCCCGGCAAGCCCGCCACCCTCTCCCGCAAGGACCAGAAGCGGTTGGAAGCGGAACAACGCCAGATCCGCACCCAGGTGCTCAAGCCGCTCGAAGACGAGCTTGCCGCGTTGGAAAAGAAGATCGCCGATTTCGAGACAGCTCAGACGAATGCCACCGCGGACCTCTCCAAGCCGGAAGTGGTGGCCTCCCCGGCGAAATTCCGCCTGGTGAGCAACACCGTGGAGCAGATCACCCAGCGCCTGGAAGCCGCGATCACCCGCTGGGAGCAGCTTACGGAGGAGATCGAGGCCGTGCGGGCGAAGCTGGGCTGAAGAAAAGCGTGCGGGGAACGTTCCCCGCCGCGGCGAGGAAACAGGATCCCCCCGCCATGCCGGAGCAC
>CBFGVD010000487.1:0-3098 GCA_965651965.1 uncultured Verrucomicrobiaceae bacterium
TTTTCCGCCCGCTCGATCCGTTGTTCGATGTCGCGCACGGCCGTGAGGTATTCCTCCATCTTGCCGCGGTCGGTGGAGCCGAGTCGGCCTTGCATCCGTTTGGCGTCCTCCATGACGAAATCGAGGATGCTCTTGCGGTAGGCGCGGCGGCGGGCGTCTTCCTTTTCGTTGCCGGAGCCGAACATCTTCTCGAAGACCAGGCGCGGGTCGCGTTCGGCCGGGGCGGGGGTGGATTCGTTGATCCACGAGAGATTGAACTGGTAGGCGCAGGAGTAGCCGGAATCGCAATTCCCGGAGCTGCGGGCCGGGTCGGTGGAGAGTTCCAGCGAGGAAAGGCGGGTGCGGTGGCCGATGCCGCGGGCGGCGATCTGGTCCACGGATTCGCCCAATTCCACGTCCGCCCCGGCGGTCTTCCGCGCCTGCACGCCGGTCAGGAAGGTGGCATTCGCCCGGGCGTGGTCGCCGGCCCCGTCGCCGTTGGCGAAGGCCTTGTCGTGATCCAGCCCGCGCAGCACGGAGAAGTGCTCCCGCAGCTCCGCCAGCGGCTCCAGGGTCTTGGAAATCGCATAATCCTTGCCGGAGCCCTGCGGCCGCCAGAGGTCCAGGTTCACCCCGTTCGGGATGTAGATGAAAGCCATGCGGGTGGGGGCGGCCGCGGCGGCCGCGCGGGTGGCGGCCTGCAGGGAGGGGAAGGCGGGTACCGCCAGAGTCGCGGCGAGGCTTTTGAGGAAAGTGCGGCGTTCGGTCATGGCTTCTCGGGCGTTTTTTTGAGTCTCAGGAATCTCCGCGGCGGTATTGGAACGGCACGGAGCCGATCACCGCGCGCAGCATCGCGCGGGAACTTCCCCCGGCTTTCTCCGTTTCTTCTACGATCCGGTCCAGGGCCGGTCTGTCATACCAATCCAAGCCCCGGCCGAGGGCGTAGGTGAGCATTTTCGTGGCCACGGAGCGGTGGAAATCCTCGCGATGGTCCTCCACCAGCACGCGGCGGAGTTCTTCCACGCCGTGGAATTTCCTGCCGCCGACGAGCTGGCCGGAGCTGTCGATCGGCTTGCCGTTTTCCTCGTCCCGCCAGGCTCCGGCGGCGTCGAAATTCTCCAGGCCGAAGCCGATGGGGTCCAGCAGGGCGTGGCAGGAGGCGCAGGAGGGATCGTCCCGGTGGCGCTCCATCTGCTCGCGCAGGCTGCGGCGGTCGCCCTTGTGGGTGGGCGGCTCGAGCTGCGGGATATTCGGCGGCGGCGGCGGCGGCTCGGTGTCCAGCAGGTTCTCCAGCACGTATTTCCCGCGCAGCACGGGGGAGGTGCGCAGCGGGTAGGAGGTGAGCAGGTGGAAGGAGCCGTGGCCCAGGATGCCGCGGCGGCGGCTATCCGCGAGCTGCACCTTGCGGAACTCCCCGCCTTCCACGCCGGGGATGCCGTAGTAGTTCGCCAGCGGGCCGTTCACGAAGGTGAAGTCCGCGTCCAGCAGCGTCTTCATCGGCAGGTTTTCCCGCAGGATGTGGGCGAAGAGCATCTCCGTCTCCCGCCGCATGGCATCCCGGATCCGGCCGTTGAAATTCGGGAAAAAGCGCTCCGCCGGGCGGGTGGAGGGCATGTCCCGCAGGCGCAGCCACTGGCCGGTGAAATTCGAGACGAGCTGGCGCGAACGCCCGTCCTTCACCATGCGGTCGATCTCCGCGTCCAGATTCTCGCGCAGCTCGCCGCGGCTGGCCAGCTCCATGAGCCGCGGGTCCGGCATGGTGCTCCAGAAAAAATAGGACAGGCGCGTGGCCAGCGCGTGCTCATCGATGAGGTGGATCTTCTCCGCATCGTCCGGTTCCGGTTGCGGCTCCTCCCGGAAGAGGAAGGAAGGGGAAACAAGCATGGCTTCCAGGGCCAGGCGGATGCCGTGCTCCACGCCCTCGCCCTGTTCCTTCGCGAGGGAGACGAGCTGGAGATAGCGCTGCACCTCGCCATCCCGGGCGGGGCGGCGGAAGGCCCGGCGGGCGAAATTTCCAAGCACGCGGAGAGCGTAGGCTTCCTCCTTTTCGCCCGGCTTGCGGACCTCGTAGATTTTCCGGTGGCTGCTCGGCTTTTCCGGCGGCGGGCCGTCCAGCGGGCCGGTGATGCGCAGGGACTTGACCATCAGGTTCCGGTCCCGCCGGCTGCTGTCCGGGTGGTGCTCGTCCCAGAAATCATTCGTGAAGACGGCGGCGATCTCCACCGGCGCGTCTTTTTCCAGGAGGATCTCCGCGGTGAAGTCCCCGGGCTCCTCCAAACGTGCGGGCACGGGCCATTCCTCCGTTTTCCGGCCGTCCGCGTGCAGTTCCATGTGCGGCGGGGTATCGCCGCCCCAGGTGCCTCCGGCGGAGAGGGTGATGCGGTAGCGGCCCGGCCGCGGCGGCTTGTAGGTGGTCTTCGCCGCGCCGTTCGTGAAAAGGAAGTGTCCCTCCTCCGAGCGATGGCCGCCCCCTGCCAATTCCCGGCCGGGCACGCGCAACTCGGGCCGGGGCATCTCGCCGGGGAAAACCGCCTTGTCCAGCGCCACGCGGGCGGCTTCCAGATAGCGCTCCAAGTGGGCGGGTGAAAGGGTCAGCACGTCGCCGATATTGTCGAAGCCGTAGCCGGAATCGTCCGGCGGGATCAGGTCCATCACCTTCACGTCCACTCCCAGCAGGTCGCGCAGGGTATTCTGGTATTCGATCCGGTTCAGCCGCCGCAGCGTCACCCGCCCGGGATCCGGCTTGGAGGGATCGACGGGGAAGACGGCATCGTCGATCCAGGCGATGATCTTCTTCCGCTCCTCCGCGCCGGGCTGATCCTCGTCCGGAGGGGGCATGAGCTGGTGGCGCAGATGATCGCGGATGCGTTTCCACACGTCGCGATGCTGCTGCATCTCGGCGATGGTTTCGAAACGGTCGATCGCCAGTTCGCCTTTCTTCAGCCCGTCGCCATGGCAATCGTAGCAATACCGCTCCACCAGGGGCAGGATTTCCTTCTCCCAACGGGATTCGGCTCCGGCCGGTACGCCCTGCGCCGCGGCGGATGCCAGGGCAAGCGCTCCCAGGCCCGCCCGCAGGGGGAAAATGCTTGTTCCGCTCGAAGATCGGAAGAGCACAC
>CBFGVD010000488.1:0-3076 GCA_965651965.1 uncultured Verrucomicrobiaceae bacterium
AAGGCGGTTGATCTCCTCCTGCATCGGCGCGGCGGCGTGCTTCGCGCGCAGGCGTGCCAGCTCTTCGTTCGCGCGCTGCAAGTCGGCGCGGGCCAGATCCCGCTGGCGGGCGATGTCCCGGGCGCGGGCGGCCTCGCGCTGCGCGTTGTTTGCCGGCGGGGGCTTGGCGGCCAGATCCTCCTGCAGCCGCTTCACGGTGTCCTCCAGTTCGGCGATGCGGCGGGTCTCGAGCGTTTCCACTTTCGTCATCGGCTGCACCGGCGCGGCGGGCAGGCCGCCGTCCAGCGGCTCGGCCCCGGTGGTGCCCAGCACCCCGCCTTCGAGCTGGGCGATGGCGCGGGCCTTTGCCTCGTTCTCCTTCAGGGCCTGGGGAGCCACCTGGCCGATGACCTCGATCACCTTCGCGCGGCGGCCGCCGACCATGTCCCGCTTCCAGGTGGGGAAGTAGGTGGCGATGTTGTCGAAGAGCTGCTGGGCGCGCTTGTATTTCTCCAGCGCTTCCAGGTGCTTGCCCTGCTGCTGGAGTTTTTCGCCGTCCTTGAAGAGGAGCCAGCCTTGGAAATAGACGTCGGAGGGGTCGAAATTCGGCACCGGCTTGCTCTTGTCCGGCAGGGGCGCGGGCGGGATGTCCGTGCGCTGCTGGGCCCGGGCCGGATCCGCCGGGAGGGCGAGGCCGCATGCACAGGCAAGCAGGACGGCACGACCGGAAAAGCGGGACAGGCTCCGAGGCATAGGGCGCGGAAACTAGGCAAGCGGGCTAGCCGCCGCAAGGGGGAAATGCGATGCGGGGCAAGGTGTTAGGCCGCCGCGCCGGGGACCCGGGACAGGCGGGTCCGCCTTTTTCCCGAAGGGGGGAAAAGCGGGCGGCGTCCGCCTGCGCGAGACGAACGCCGCCCTATCCGGGGGAAAAATCTTTCTCGTGCGGGGCTAGCGCTCGGCGCGCAGCCATTGCTCGTGCCCCCACAGGCCCCAGACCACGCCCGCCAGACCGGCGGTCAGCAGGATGAAGGGGGCGAGCGCGAGGATCTCCAGCGCGGCAGGGCCCAGCCCGCTCGCCGCCGCGGCATGCGGCAGCGCCAGCACGGAGAGCCGCCCCAGCAGCAGCAGCAGAGCGCCGATGGTGAGCAGCGAGCCGCCCCAGGAACGGTAGCGCTGGGAAAGACGCACGGCGGCCAGCCCGAGCAGGCCCAGGCCGATCACGCCCAGGGCATCCACCAGGAAGCCCTTGGCGAGGCAGAATTCAAGCAAGCGGTCCATGGGCAGGGGAGGAGGTGGGGGCTTCCACGGGGGCGGGGGATTTCTCGGTCTCGAAGATCCCGGCGTGCAGCGCGAGGCCGAGGCCGAAAAGCAGCCAGCCGCCGTTCATGGTGATCATTTTCGCCAGGTGCCAGGCGAGGGGCGTGGCCAGATCTTCCGTCCCGGGGCCGATCCGGGAGAGCGGCAGGATGAAGCCGGCCTGGTAAAGCGGCATCACCACCGCATAGCCCAGGCCCAGCAGCACCGCCCCCGCCAGCAGGATCCGCGGGCTCCAGCCGCTGGTCCCGCGCGTCATCCGCCACGCGGTGAGGAGGAGAAACGCGCCCATGATGATCATGAACACGGGCCGCATCGCGCCCACGGAGGCGAGCGGCAAGACATCGGGGGGGAACGTCATGCCCGTTAGAGAAACATAAACGTAACTCGCTGAGCAAGAGCTTATTAAATCGTCTTTGCGGACTTCCAGGAAAGGCGGATAGATAGATTCCGCCGATCAAACGGATTCCTTGATGGTTAGAGAATCCTAGCAAGGTGGACGACGGAGGTCGCGGATCGGAGGGATTTCACGGGGGAACCCTTGGAAGGAAGGCCCCCGGGATTTCTTCATCCGTGCATTCGGTGTTCATCCATGGTCCTCGCGACTGGATCGGAATCGCCCGGCGTGTCCTCCGATTTCGCGGCGGACAAATGCGCTTGCCCTGTCCGGCGGCCGCCGGGACTTGCCAAGTCCGGCACCGGCCGCTTTCCTGAACCTGCTGAAAGACCCATGAGCGAACGACTCGTCTGCAAACCCACCCCCTGGTTCCTGCTCCGCGCGGTAGCGATGCTGCTCATGTTCGGGATTTTCACCGTGCTCTTCTTCAAGGACGGCAAATGGGGCTACCGGGACAAGAACCTGGCCTACTATGTGGACAAGGCCTTCGAGCAGGCGCGGCATGAAATGGAGATCCGCCAGAACGAGATGAGCCCCGCCGAATGGCGCGCCTTCGCGGAAAAGCAGGTGATTCCTTTCCCGGAGGACCGCTCGATCCTGCCGGAGGGAACCCGGGTCCCGGCACCCTGGCCCGCGGTGCTGCACGATTACGACGCGGTGAAAGCCTCCTTCACCCAGGAGGAGGACAAGCTTTTCAACGACTACCGGCTCGAGGCGGGGATCCAGGACGACGCCCCGGACAAGGATTACCCGGCCGGCAAGATCCGCGAGCAGTGGATCGTCTTCTACATCTGCCTCGCGCTCGCGCTGGGCTCCGCCTTCGTCCTCCTGCGCACCCTCGGCCGCAGCATGGCGATCGATGGCGAGGCCTTCTATCCGGCGGAGGGCGGCAGGGTCCCCTTCGCCGACCTGACGCGGCTCGACCTGCGCAAGTGGGACACGAAGGGCCTCGCCTTCGCCTGGGCGGGCACGCGCCGCCTCCGCATCGACGGCCTCACCTACGGCGGTTTCAAGAAGGACCAGGACGAGCCGGCGGAGCGCCTGATGCGGCGTTTGAAGGAGAATTTCAAAGGCGAGATCATCGAATACGTCCCCGATTCCGGCGAGTCCGCGGAGCCCGCCGCACCGCAAGCCTGAAGCGCCCGCGGAACCGATTCGCCACGGTGTTTTTTCGGGGTTGCCAAGGTCCGGCGAGGGCGGTAATCCCTCCGCAGCGTCAACTACCAAGCACATTCCAATGTCTGACAAGAGCATCGAAGACCGCGTTAAGGACATCATCGTCGACCAGCTCGGCGTCAACGCCGACCAGGTGACCCTGGAGGCCAAGTTCATCGAAGACCTCGGTGCGGACTCCCTTGACACGGTTGAACTCGTGATGGCCTTCGA
>CBFGVD010000489.1:0-3064 GCA_965651965.1 uncultured Verrucomicrobiaceae bacterium
CCCGCCCCCCCGGTCCGAGTTCTGTACAGCTTTCCGCACAAATTGGGCGGTGGCCGCATTTGCACCACCGCCTGGCATCAGGTGGAGGGGGCATCGCTCGCCGGCGCGCGGGTTACCGCCATCGCAGGATCCCAGGTCAAGGCGCTGAACCCCGGAGTGAAGATCCGCAAGACCTTGTCGCTCGGGAAATTCCGCGTGCCCTACCGCCTGATCGGGCGGGACATGGCCTGCAAGTGGCACGATTCCGTGACCGCGATGTGGCTGGAGGCGAACCACCGGGAGATCGACGTGGTCCACGGCTGGCCGCTCTCTTCCCTGAAAACCATCCGGACGGCGAAGAAGCACGGCATCCCCGTGGTATTGGAGCGGCCGAACGCGCATACCGCCTTCGCTTACGAAGAAGTGGCGAAGGAAAACAGGAGCGTGGGCATCGAGCTGCCGGACGACCATGACCACCTCTTCAACGGCAAGCGCCTCGCGATCGAGGAAACCGAGTATGCGGAGGCGGACTATTTGCTTTGTCCCTCGGATTTCGTCGCCCGCACTTTCAGGGACCGCGGCTTTTCCGGGGACAAGCTGGTGCGCCACCAATACGGCTTCGATCATTCGCGTTTCACCTCCCCGGCGGAAAAGGCGGCGGGTCACGACGGGCTGGTGATGATCTATGCCGGGGTGGTGGAACCCCGGAAGGGCCTGCACCACGCGCTGAAAGCCTGGCTCGCCTCCGGAGCCCAGGAGAAGGGGACCTTCATGGTCTGCGGCGAATTCATCCCGGGCTACGCGGACCTGCTCCAGCCGATGCTTTCCCACCCCAGCGTGAAGGTGATGGGGCATCGCACGGATCTCCCGGAGCTCATGCGGCAGAGCGATCTCTTCGTGCTATCCTCCGTGGAAGAGGGCAGCGCGCTGGTGACCTATGAAGCGCGCGGCTCCGGCTGCGTGCTGCTGGTCTCGGATGCCTCCGGAGCCGTCTGCGAGCACATGAAAAACGGGCTCATCCATCCCTCCCGGGACGTGGAAGAACTGACCGCGCACATTCGCCGTCTGGATGCGGACCGCGATTTGCTTGCGAGGCTGCGGGCGGAGTCGCTGGCCGGCCTGGACCGCCTCACCTGGGCGGAGGCCGGGCGGACGCTGGCGGAAGTTTATCGCCGGGTCCGCGAACGGGCCGCTTGAGGAACATTCCAGCGGACTCCCCCCCCCGATGAATCCCCTCGGTTTCCTCTTTTTCGTGGCGACCGCCATCGCCCTGATGAGCGTCCCCCGGAGGTGGGCCCCGGTCCCGCTGCTGCTGGGCGTGCTCTACATCACCCACGGCCAGTTCTTCGATCTCGGCGGCATCAAGCTGCCGGTCTTCCGCCTGCTGCTCGTCGTCGGACTCATGCGGATCATGACGAGGGGGGAGGGGATCAACGGCGGGATCAACACCATCGACAAGCTGATGGTCGCGCTCTGCGGCTGGCTCTTTTTCGCCAGCTTCTTCCATGAGAAGGGGGCGGACGGGGCGGGCCCCGTCTTCATCACCGGGAAAATCGCGGAAATCGGCATCTGCTACCTGCTGATCCGCTGCTTCTGCCGGGATATGGAGGACTTCGTCTCGATCATCGGCGTGATCGCCATCCTGCTGGTCCCGATCTCGATCGAGATGATCTATGAGAAGCTGACGGGCACCAACCTGTTCTCGAAGACCTTCGGCGGGGTGGTGGAAGCCGTGGTCGAGCGGGACGGGCGCCTGCGTGCCCGGGGCCCCTTCCGTCATGCCATCCTCGCGGGAACGGTCGGCGCGGCGCTCGTGCCGATCCTGATCGCGATGTGGAACCGGAACCGGCGGGTGGCGCTCACCGGCTTGATCGCCTGCGTGACGATGGTCGCGGCCTGCGCTTCCAGCGGCCCGGTATTGAGCCTCGGCTTCGGCCTGCTGGGGGTCTTCCTGTGGAAGTTCCGCCACCTCATGGGGATGATCCGCTGGGGGATGCTGGCGGGCTACATCTTCCTGGAGCTCGTGATGAGCCGCCCGGCGTACTACATCATCGGCGAAATGAGCGTGGTGGGCGGCAGCACCGGCTGGCACCGCTCGCATCTGATCCACTCCTCCATCAAGTATTTCTCCGACTGGTGGCTCTTCGGCACCGACTACACCCGGAACTGGATGCCCACCGGCGTGACCTGGAGCAAGGACCACACGGACATCACGAATTACTTCCTCGCCTTCGGCGTGATGGGGGGATTCCTCGCGATGATGCTGGTCCTCGCGATGATCTGGACCGCCTTCAAATGGGTGGGGAATGTCCTCGATTCCCGCCCTGAGATGGAAGAGCCGGACCGCTTCATGCTCTGGTGCATGGGTGCGAGCCTCTTTTCCCACGTGGGCACGAGCGTGTCGGTGGCCTATTACGACCAATCCTACGTCTTCTTCTGGTTCGCCATCGCCACCATCAGTTCGCTGCACGTCCTGATGTATCCGGCGGCGGACCTGGAGACGGAATCCGCCGAAGACCCGCCCCGGCCGGGCGTGCAGTATTCCAGCTAGCCCCGGAGGCTCCTTCCCGATGATCCACGCGAAATCCATGGAACTCGCCGAAGCGCAGGCCCCGCCGCTGCCTGCGCCGGCAAACGCCGTGCCTGCCGGAGAGCCCGGCAAGAGCGGGCGTTTCTTCCATCTCGATGCCCTGCGGGCCGCGCTGATGTTCTGGGGTATCCTGGTGCATGCCAGCACCGTGTCGGATTCCGCGCTCTTCCGGGGTGCCGCTATCGTTTCGGGCCTGGTCCGCATGGAGGCCTTCTTCGTGATCTCCGGCTTCCTCGCATACATGCTGCTGAAAAAGTACGGGGCGAAGGTCACGGTGCGGAGACGCCTGCTGGCGATCGGCCTGCCTTTCGCCACGGCACTGATCCTGCTGAATCCGCCGACGAATTACCTGATCTATTGCTACCACAATCCTCCGGTCACGTTCGCGGCCTTCCTGCGGGGGGAGGGGACGGCAGGGGCGGAGGGACCGATGAACTGGCATTTGCACCTGTGGTTCCTCGTTGCGCTCTTTGTCTATTCCTTGCTCGCCCCCTT
>CBFGVD010000490.1:0-3058 GCA_965651965.1 uncultured Verrucomicrobiaceae bacterium
TAGGTCGGAAGCAGGCGGCGGCGGATGAGATCCACGCGCGTCTGGTGCGGCACGAAGGCGCTCTTCATCGCGTTCATGGTCATCTTCTCCAGCTCCACCAGGCTCAGGCCGAAGGTGGTGGTCGCCAGCGCGAGTTCCTTGGACATTTCCGTGTCGCTCATCAGCCGGTCGTCGGTATTCAGGAAGACGCGGAAACCCGCCCGGTGGAAGAGGGCGAAAGGATGCTCCTCGAAGCTCGCGCAGGCACCCGTGTGCACGTTGCTGGAAAGGCACATCTCCAGCGGCACGCGGCGGTCCAGGATGTATTGGGCCAGGCGTCCGAGCTTCAGGGAACCGTCCGGCCGGACCTCGATGTCGTTTCTCAAGCGTGTGCCGTGGCCGAGGCGGTGGGCCCCGCACCACTGGAGCGCCTGCCAGATGGATTCCGGCCCGAAGGCCTCCCCGGCGTGGATGGTGATGTGGAAATTCGCCCGCTGGATCGCCTGGAAGGCATCCACGTGTTTCTTCGGCGGGTGGCCGTACTCGCCTCCCGCCAGGTCGAAGCCCACCACCCCCTTGTCCCGCCAGCGGATCGCGAGTTCGGCCGCTTCCAGGGAATCCGTGCGGTCCCGCATCGCGCAGATGATCAGGCCGAATTCCACACCCGTGTCTTTCCTGCCTCTTTCCAGGCCCTCCAGCACGGCTTCCACCACCTCGTCCTGCGTCAGCCCCTTTTCCGTATGGAATACGGGCGCGAAACGGATCTCGGCGTAGATCACGCCGTCCCGCGCCATGTCTTCCAGGAATTCGTAGGCCACCCGGCCGAGCGCATCCTTCGATTGCATCACGGCGATGGTATGGGCGAAACCCTCCAGATACTCCGGCAGATTTCCCCTCTGTGCCCCGCGGTGGAACCAGGCGGCCAGCTTCTCCGGATCGTCCGTCGGCAGGCCGGCGTAGCCCGCCTCCTTTGCCAGTTCGATGATGCTGGCCGGGCGCAGCCCGCCGTCCAGGTGCTCGTGCAGCAGGATTTTCGGCAGGCGCCGGAAGTCGAGGGCCGCCACCAGTCCGGCACCGGAGGGGAGGGGGGCCACGGGATGGAATTCCGGATACCGGTGCTCGATCATCCTCCCGAATCTAGCAGAGGTCGCGTGCTCGCGCGCGGAAAATTTCAGCAGCGCGCGAGCAGTCCGGATTTCCGGTCAGAATTCCTGGGCTCCTTCCTGCTCCTTTTCATTCTCCCGGCCGCTGGAGTTGTAGCTGTTGATGCTCTCGACCATCCATTCGTACTGGTCCGGGTGGTCTTTTTGGAATTGCAGGTAGGCGGCCTTCAGGCTTTCCAGCCTCTGTTCCACGTTCCCCGGGGTGAGTTTGATGCCGTAGCCGCGCCCTTCCCCGTCGAGCGGCCAGCCCATCATGCGGGCCTGCATCACGTCGCCCAGCCGCTTGCGGGCGTGGGTGCCGTCCAGCCACCAGTGCATGCGGGTTTTCGGCGGGGGGATGGGTTCGCAATTGAGCGGGTGGTAATCGTTGAAATCCCAGACTTCCGCGGGCGGGGCGTCCGGGTGGGCGGCGTTCGATGCCGCCACCAGGCGGACCAGCGCCTTGCGGTCGATGGAGAAAACGGGATCGGGATCGCCCGAATAGTGATAGACGCTGATGTAAGTGGCGTGGTTCGGCGGGATGACGATCTTGAGCTGCACGCCGTGTTTCTTCGTGTCTTCCAGGATCTGGCTGACCAGATCGATCTTCCAGGGGCTCTCCTCCAGGGCGTGCTTGCGCCGGCGGGTGCCGCGCATGGCGTGCGGGATGGCGTCGTGATAGATGATCTGCCGGACGTCCGGCTTGTCCTGGTGGCGCAGGCGGTGGCCCTGCGGGGTGTATTCCGGCAGCACGAAGCCCGGGTCGTTCCGTTCGGACCAGTTTTGCAGGGTTTTCACCGAGGTCTCGAAGGTGGATACACCTGCCAGGTAGCGCAGCTCGCGTTCGGCGGCCTCGCCCTTCGGGTTGAAGGGGGATTCCATGAAACCGGTGGTCCGGTAGCCGGAGCCGGGGCCGCTGATATCGCCCAGGTCGATGCCGACGATGGCGGTTGCGATCGGGCAGCGCTCGAGCGTGTAGCGCACGATGGCCGCCGTTTCCGGCAGGGTCCCCGCGCTCACGGCCAGGTTCACGGCGGGTTTGCCCTGCCAGCCGGGGAGCATGGGGTCGAAGGCGATGTCCACGCGCGAGGAACCGAAGAAAGCTACTTCCCAAGGGTGTGAGCGCACGATGCCCGCCTTGCCGGTCCGCTGGTGGCGGTAGATCGGGCGGTATTCGGCGAATTTCTCATTCGTCCACGGGGTGGGCGTGACCCAAAGGGGGTTGACCCAGGTATTGACTGCCAGGAAGAGCAACAGCAGCCCGCCCGCGATCCCGAGAATCACGCGGTTGAAGGTGCGGTAGGGCTTTGGACGGAGCGCGGGCATTCCGGGTCTAGAACTGGAAGTAGATGAACTCGCTCACCTTGTCGAACTGGTAGATCGTGCCCAGGAGCAGGAGGATGATGAAAACGGTCCACAGCGCCGTGGGCCGCCATTGCCACCAGCGCCGCGCGCCGACGCGCGCATCCCGCCGGGAGACTTCCCGCAACCCCAGTACGGGCTGGTAGCGGCGCATGAATTGCTGGGTATTCGGCAAGAACCAGACGATCGCGAGGCAGCAGACGGCCCGGAAGGCGTGGCTTGCCTTCACCTCCAGCGCGCTGCGGTCCGGCCACCAGGTGAAGCCGTTGAAGCCGAACATCGAAGAAAGCACCGCCTTGGTCGCCGACAGCGCGTCCCCGGTGGAACCATCCCGGGCGAGCTCGAAATTCCCCGCACGGAAGGGCACCCATGCGATCAGCACGGCCAGGAAGGTGAGGCCGACGGCAAGGGGGCGCGGGATCGCAGGCAGCGTCCGCTGCTTTTTCAGCCAGTTCCAGCCGTGGTTGATGCAGAGGTAGAGGCCGTGCAGGCCGCCCCAGAGAAGGAAGGTCCAGCCCGCACCGTGCCAGATCCCGCCGAGGAGCATGGTGAGCATCAGGTTCGTGTAGCGCCGG
>CBFGVD010000491.1:0-3056 GCA_965651965.1 uncultured Verrucomicrobiaceae bacterium
CAGCGCTTCACCGACCGCTTCGGCACCGGCTACACCGTCGGCATCCTCGGCCTGGCGCTGGGGATGTTCCTGTGGTGGCACCTGGCGCGGGGCATCCCCGCTTTCTTCACGGCGGATGGCGGCAGCTCCGCCTTCTACCGCGCGATGACCTTGCTGGTGGTCTGCTCCCCCTGCGCGCTGGTGATCTCCATTCCCAGCGCGATCCTCGCGGGCATCGCCGCCGGGGCACGGCGCGGTATCCTCTTCCGCGGCGGCGTGGCGCTGGAAAATCTGGCCGCCATCCGCCGCCTCGCCGTGGACAAGACCGGCACGCTCACGAAGGGCGAGCTGGAGCTGCTTGCCTGCGAGACGCAGCCGCCGGGCCGGGAGGATGATCTGATCGCCGCCGCCGCCGCGCTGTCGCGCAATTCCACCCATCCGCTCTCCCGCGCGATCGTGAAGGAAAGCCTGCAACGCGGTCTGGCGGCTGCAGGGGAAGTTTCGGAATTCGAGTCCCTGTCCGGCCAGGGGCTCCGGGCCACCATCGGCGGCATACCCGCCAGCCAGGGCCGCCGCTCGATGTTCGCGGGGGATGCCTGGCTCTCCGCCCTGCCCGCGCCCGCTCCGGGCCTCACGGAGGTGCTCGTCCGCCACGGGGATCTCCGCGGCCGCCTGCTGCTGCGGGATGCCCCGCGTCCGGAAGCCGCGCCATTGATCCGCCGGCTCGCGGAGCAGCAGATCCGCGTGACCATGCTCACCGGGGACCGGGAGGAATCCGCCGCCCTGATCGCCCGCGAGCTGGGCCTGCCGGACTACCGCGCGGGCCTCCACCCGGAGGACAAGGTGGCGGCCATCCGCGAATGGCGCGCCGCCGGGGAAAAGGTGGCCATGGCGGGCGATGGCGTGAACGACGCCCCCAGCCTGGCCGCCGCGGACATTTCCATCGGCATGGGCCTGCGCGGCAGTGATGCCGTGCTGGAGCAGGCGGACATCGCTGCCGCCGCATCATCCGGGAGAATCTGGCGATCTCCCTCGGCGTCGTGATCCTCCTCGGCATCGCCGCCATGGGAGCCTGGATTCCCCTGCCGATAGGCGTGCTCGGCCACGAAGGCTCCACGGTGATCGTGGTGCTGAACAGCCTGCGCCTGCTGTTCCAGCGTGAATCTGGCTAGACGGGCCAGATTTGTGCCCTGCCCTGTCCACGCGGCTGAAAGAATGTGGCGACTTCAGGAAGCGAAGAACCATCTCAGCGAGGTGGTGGCCTTGGCGATGAAGGAAGGCGCGCAGACGATCACCAAGCATGGCAAGCCGGCCGTCGTGGTCGTTTCCGTGGAGGAGTACGAGCAATCGCGCCCGCCGCGGAGATCCTTGTTCGCCGCGCTCCGGGAGTGCCCGGAGGGTCTCTCCGCCATCGTCGGCCGGAGATCGAAGGAACCCGCGCGGGAGGTCCGCTTCGGCGAAGGGGCATGACCTACCTGCTGGACACGAACGTTCTTTGCGAGGCCACCGCGAGGCAGCCCGATCCCCGGGTGCTGGCTTGGTGCGAATCCAACGCCGGCGAATGCTGCCTCTCCTGCATCACCCTCGGCGAGATCTGGAAGGGAATCCATCTCTTGCCCGAAGGGAAGCGCAAGACGGCGATCCGCGCATGGGCGGAGGGCATCGAGCGGGATTTTTCCGACGTCTGCCTGCCCCTCGATCCTTCGACTTTGAAAGTCTGGGGAATGCTCTACGCGAAGCATGAAGCGAATGGCCTGAACCTGGGGGTTCTGGACAGTCTGATCGCCGCGACGGCCTTGGCCCGCGACCTTGTGGTGGTCACCCGAAACACCGCGGATTTTCCTCCCGGGGTGAAGACGCTCGATCCTTGGGAAGCCTGAGCAGGCCGGTCTCAGTAGTTCCCCCGCATGAAGGATTCCTCCGGCGGCGGCGGGGCCTCGGCGGCGTGGTCCACTTCCAGCACGGGGATGAAGCCCTCGCCCTCGTCCGGATAGCGCATGGTGCCGGAGAGTTTCACCCAGGTGTTTTCCTCCATCTGCGGCACCTCGCCCTGGAAACGGACGATGATGGGGATGGCGCGGCTGTCCGCGGCGCAGCAGGTGATGAAAAGCCGGTAGAGGCGGCGTTGGTTCGCGCCGCCCTCGGGGTCGGCCACGAGCCGTCCTTCCGTTTCCACCGGCATGCCTTCCACCAGTTCCCGCATTTCCGGGTCCCCGCTGCTGAAGAAGAGCTCCATCAGGCCGAAGGCATGGTAGCCCTCCGCGTTCTTCGGGTGCTGCTTTTCGATGAGTTCCTTGGTCAGCTTCGGCATGGAGCTGCCGAGCAGCAGGTTGCTCGTCTCCGCCGGGTTTTCCAGCAGGCCCTTCCGCGTCAGCGAGCCGAGGGAGAAAGCGTCCTTCGTCCACGCCACGCTCGCGCCCAGCGGCAGCAGCAGGATCAGGAAGGCGGCCCAGGGGTGGACGTCCAGGCTCTCGTGATCGTGCGCGTCTTCCGGGCCGTGGTCATGGCCGCAGGAAGCCTTTTGGTCCGCGGTCAGCAGGTTGAAGAGGCCCACCACCAGCAAGCCCAGCCCGCCGCCCAGCGCCAGCGGGCGGAAGTCCGGGGCCAGGTACTTCGTGATCCGCCCGCTGGCATAAAAGTAAACCAGCACCGCGCCCCAGGCGACCAGGGCGAGCGAGAAGAGCACGCGCTGCAGTTTCGGATTCACGGCTTCGCGAGGTTGAAGATGGCGGCCTGCCAGGCGATCGCCGCCCCGCCGATGGCAAGGAAGAGGCCGAGCGCCAGCCAGAAGATGAAGCGGCGGCGCAGCACCGTCTGGTAGAGGAAGATGAGCTTCACGTCGAGCATCGGGCCGAAGACCAGGAAAGCCAGCTTCGCCCCGTAGGTGAACTTGTCCAGGGTGGCCGCGATGAAGGCGTCCGAGGTGCTGCACAGGCTCAGCACGAAGGCCAGGCCCATCAGCGCGGCCGGGGCGGCCAGGTCGTTCTGCGCCAGGCTGTCCAGCCACTCCGCCCCGGGGGCGATGCCGGTATTGAAGAGCGCCGTGATGGCGATGCCGATGGTGAAGTAAACGCCCA
>CBFGVD010000492.1:0-3045 GCA_965651965.1 uncultured Verrucomicrobiaceae bacterium
ACTCCCGCGGAGCGGGCGCAGTGGGCGCAGCAATACATGCCGCCTTCCCCTTCCACCCCGTGTCCCACGATGCGGCAGCCGCAGTGCCCGCAGGAAGGGGCGAGCGTCTGGATCGCGCACTCGAAGGAATCGAAGCTGAAGGTCTTGCCGTTCATCGTCACGTCGAAGCATTTGTCGTAGTTGTTGCCGCAGCATTCGCATGTTTTCATGGCGTGGTCCTTTTCGCAGGAGCCGTGCCACCGGCGGCCTGCACGGCGCGGCAGGGATTTTTGCATGCTCCGGCCCGCCGCCGCGGGGGAGGATGACGGAACTTCAAGGGTTTCCGGATTGGCCCGCGGATTGATGGGATTATCCGGAATGAACATGATAGGCCTGCCCCGCTTCCGGCACATGTGCCGCGAATTGATCGCGATGGAGGGGAACCGCGGCACAAAATCTTTGCCCCGCGTGAAAGCGAATTTTCTCGGGATCGGAGGTGTGCGGGATGCCTGAAACCGCAACGGCCTTGAACGGGAATTCCGTCCGGAACGCGGAAACGCGCTCGTGCCGTCTGGTATTCACGCACGACGGGATGCCCGGCTACCGCCGCCAGCGCAGCGGCCGCGGTTTCCGCTATCTGCTGCCGGCGGGAGACCCGCTGGGCGATCGTGCGGAGAAGAAACGGATCGCGTCCCTCGCCATCCCGCCGGCCTATGCCTCGGTATGGATCTGCATGTTGCCGAACGGGCACCTGCAGGCCACCGGGATCGATAGCCGGGGGAGGAAACAGTACCGGTATCATGCCGAGTGGCAACTGCGCGCCGCCGACCGTAAATTCGGCCTTCTGGCGGAGTTCGCGAAGGCGCTGCCGCGGATCCGCCGGCGGGTTCGCGGGGCCTTGTCGAAGGCCGGGCTGGACCGGGAGCGCGTGCTGGCCGGAGTGGCCGCGCTCCTTGATGCCACCGGATTCCGCATCGGCGGGCTGCGTTATGCCCGGGAGAACGGGAGTTTCGGCATTTCCTCCCTGCTCGCGCGGCATCTGACCGAGGAAGAGGGCCAGTGGGTCATCCGCTTCCGGGGAAAATCCGGGAAGAAGCACCGCACGGAGGTTGCGGATGCCAAGCTCGCCGCGCTGATCTCGGACCTGCAGGAGCTTCCGGGCCAGCATCTTTTCCAATTCGAGGACGCCGCGGGGGTGCGTCACATGGTCGGGACCGCGGAGGTAAATGCCTGGCTGAAGGAAGCGGGCGGAGGGGACTACACCGCCAAACAGTTCCGCACCTGGCGTGCGACCCTGCTCTGCGCGCGCGAGCTGGGGAAGGAGCCTCCGCCCGAGGGAAAAGCGGCCTGCAAGCGGGAAGAAACCGCCGCCGTCCGCAGAACCGCCGCTTTGTTGAACCACACCCCGGCGACCTGCCGGAAATACTATGTCCACCCGGCGGTGTTCCGCGCATTTCGCAGCGGGGAGCTCCACCGGGTGATGAATTCCGCAGCGCCGCGCCTGAGGAAGGCGGACGAGAGCGCGCGGCTGCGGGCGGGTGAAAGGCGAGTGCTTTCCCTCATCGAACGCTATCCAGCGCGCCGGCCCGTTAAGGGGAAGCGGTGATGCGCGTCTTCTTGCAACCCGGGCTCCGGCTGGAACGGGAAATGCGGGGAATATCTCCTCAACCAAACGAAGAAACCATGACTCCGATCGATCCCGCCAGAACCGCCCCTCCATCCCCGAAGACTCCCGCCGCCCCGCCCTATGTGGACGAAGATCCGAATATCGCCCTGGTGAGGCAGGGCATGGACCTGGCGGAAGATGAAGCCCGCGATGCCGTGGCAGATGCCTACGAGGAGGACGCCCGCAGCAGCGAGGATCCGGCCGAATCCCTGGATGACATCGATTTTTCGGAAGCGGAGGAAGACTCGACGCCCGCGGAACTTGCCGCGATGCACGAGGACGCCGCCGCGGGTGAAGAGGAATAAGAGGTCATGGACGCGAGCAACTACACCGTGGTCACCTCCGACGACTTCGGAAAATTCGAGGACCGGGTGAACCAACTCCTGGGCGAGGGCTGGAAGCTCCAAGGCGGCGTGGCCACCACGGCCCTGCCGGACACGGATGCGGGGCTGACCCATGTCCAATGGAGCCAGGCGCTGGTGCTGCCCGCGAAGGCCGCGGTCGCTCCCCTGGCGGAAGCGCGGGCCGAGCTTTTCCCGGAAGAGCCGGAGGAACTGGAACTCCCGGGCCGTCGTCCTTTGGAAGCCGGTGAATAGGGCCTTCCGCTCCGTGGTCGTGCAAGATGCATTCTCAAAATGCTCGACCCCCGCGCGCCATCCGGCACTCTAACCGCTGATCGGGCTGGCCGACAGGCTGGCCTGCCAGCGCGATGAAGGATCCTGCGGATGGATTGGCCGGAGGCGGCGACAACGGCGGTCACGGGGGGCTTGTGAAAAGGAACGAGCCGCCCCCGGGACGCTTCCAGCATGTCCTCTTCCAGGGTTGCGCCGCACCAGCAATTTCCCGTGCCCTCGCGGAGCGCACGCGTGAAAGGAGACGGGAGGCGGCCGGGGAAACCCGGCGGATCGCCCGTCCGGAGCCGACAGGCCCGGAAGCCCGCCTGGTGAGGAAGGTCGTATCCGCTGCGGGCCTCGGAACCGGGGAATACCGCATGGAGCCCTTGTTGCGCCGCATCCCCGCCTGCCTGCGGGCGCTGAGGGTCGCATCGGTCCAGGAGGCGGCCGCGCTTCTGGAGGCGGACCCCGGTTTGCTCGCGCCGGCCCTCGAGGCCCTGCTGATCGGCACCACGGAGTTTTTCCGGGATCGGCCGGTTTTCGAAGCCTTGGAGGAATTGCTGATTCCCGCCCTGCTGCGGGGGCGAGCGCATCCGCGGGTGTGGAGCGCCGCATGTTCGGAAGGCGCGGAGCTTTATTCCGTGGCCATGATTTTCGCCTGCTACGGCGCTGCCGGACGCACCAGCTTCCTGGGCAGCGATTGCCGTCCCGCGGTGCTGGAGAAGGCGCGCCGCGGGGTCTATCCCGCGCTCGCGGCGGCCGGGCTCCCCGCGCCGTACCGCGGCA
>CBFGVD010000493.1:0-3036 GCA_965651965.1 uncultured Verrucomicrobiaceae bacterium
AACACCCTGGGCCGCGCGATCCGGGACGGGCGGGACCCGGTGAACATCTTCGGCAAGCCGGTGAACGTCCGCGCGCGGATCGAAGCCGTGGACTCCTTCTCCGGCCACGCCGACCACTCGGAACTGCTCGATTGGTTCCACAAGATCACCGGCCCGAAGAAGCATGTCTGGCTGGTCCACGGCGAACCGGAGCGCGCCGCTTCCCTCAAGGCCGCGCTGGTGAACGAACACGACGGAGCCATCGACGTGGCGGTGCTGGGGGAGAGTTTCGAGGTTTGACCTCGGCTCCATACCCTTCTGCAAGTTGTTCCTGCGAGGCAAGCCCCGCCTACCTCACCCGTGCCGGCTCGCTCGCTGGCCTTTGTCACCGCCTTGACCCCGAGGAGGGCTAAGGGGCCGAAGGAAGACGGGAGCTGAGATGCGGAGCGAGCGGCGAGTCGGGATGCTTTTGGATCCAATCCCGGATGGGGGCTTCGTCATTCTTGAGATTCATGGTCCTCATCAGGCTTTGGATGAGAACGGGGATTTCAAGCTGATCCCCTTCGAGACCATCGTGGATTGTTGCAAGAATCTGGATTTTCTCCCCGGCCCCGTACCAGCGGTATTTGTCAATCATCTGCAGGGTGAGCGAGGTCGGATCGCGCTGATACTCGTTCGCCAGCTTGAGGACGACATCACAACCTTGCTGGACGTCGCGCGTATGGTCCGCTTGCCAGAGCAACTTGTCCGTCACGCTTCTGAAAAGCCCCTCAGCAAGATTCTTGTCGTCGCCATCCGCCGGATCGAGGGTGGAAGCATAGTCGAGGACGGAATCGAGGGCACCGGTCCCTCCATTTTGCACCACGTTCCAAACAACGTTGCCCGTGCACTTCACGCGCATGGATGCCGGAATTTCCCCTAACAGCTTCAGTGCCGCCTGGGGATCGCCAAGCGCGGCGCCGGAAATCACGGCTTCATAATGGCCGGGACCCGGGCTGTGACCCTCCGCCTCCACCTTGCGGAGCCAATCCAGGGCGGCGCGCGGATCTCTCGAAGACCAACCGTACAGCGTATGCCAGCAGTTGGCATTCGCCTTGGCGAAATCCTCTCCGAGGAAGGTGTCCATCGCGTCCGGCCCGGCGACCTGGCCGGAGCGGAAAAGTGCAAGTTTCCATGCCTCCGCGGGATCGCGCCCGCTCTCAACGGAGATTTTGTTGAAGGTGTTAACGACGTCCCGCCAATTCTCCGCGGTCATGTGAAGCAGGCACTCGGAAAGGAGGCGCTGGATTTCGACGGGATCGTACATGGTGGCGGCCTGCTCGGTGAGAGCGGCAAGCTCGCCGGGACTGGCATTGCGAATGGTGGCAATGCCCGGATGAAGTGACGCGCGGTGGAAGCGGGCTGACTTCGTGGCGCGCGGGGCCCCGGCTTCGGAATAACCGGGCTGGCTGGTTCCGGAGCCGGTTCTGGAAGCCAGGGGGCCTTTGCCCAGAACAATACCGAGGGCAAGACAGCCGAGGCCGAGACCGGCAGCAGACGTGAGTTTCATGGAGAGGAGGCTGGGGTTGGGGTCGGTGTTGAGATCCAAGTCCCAGGGAAAATGCGCCCGTGGAGATGCCGTTCAAGGCTGGCAACAAATCATCGCCTCCACTTGTCCGGATCCATACAGGATCGATAACACATATCAAGAGGTTTCGGTCAGGCCGAAATTGGCCGCGGGACCCTTCCTCCGCGGAGATGCCGCATTCCCCCGGAATATCCCTCCCCCCTTGCCCTCCCAGCAAAATCCCGCTTACCTCCGGCGTATCCACCCCTTCCATACCATGAAAAACCTCGCCTTCACCTTCGCCTTTGCCACGACGGTCACGCTTTCCGCCCAGGACAAGAACCCGCCGGTGATGCCGATCGGTTCGCCGGTGCCGGATTTCTCCCTGCCCGCGATCGACGGGAAGACCTACGAATGCGCCGATTTCAAGGACTCGAAGGTGCTGTGCCTGATCTTCACCTGCAACCACTGCCCGGACGCGATCGCGGCGGCCCCGCGGATGGAGGAGATCCACAAGGACTACAAGGACAAGGGCGTGGCCGTGGTGGCGATCAACAGCAGCAGCCCGCTGGGCCTGCGGCCGGATGAGCTGGGCTACGGCCCGCACGGCGACACCTTCGAGGAAATGACGCCCTTCGCGAAGGAGAACGGCTGGACCTTCCCCTACCTCTACGACGGCGAGACGCAGACCCTGAGCGCGGCCTGCGGGGCGCAGTCCACGCCGCACGTCTTCGTCTTCGGCGAGGACCGCAAGCTGGCCTACACCGGCCGCATGGACGATGCCGCCCGCAAGAAGGGCCCGGTGGAGAAAAGCTACCTGCGCGATGCCCTGGACGCCGTGCTGGCGGGCAAGCCGGTGGCAACGCCGACGACCCGCTCCTTCGGCTGCTCCACGAAGTGGGCCTGGAAAAAGGGCGACGTGGAAAAGGACCAGAAGAACTGGGAAGCCAAGCCGGTGACGCTGGAGAAGCTGGACGTGGAAACGGCGAAGAAGCTACGCGAAAACACCTCCGGCAACGTGCGGCTGATCAATTTCTGGTCCACCACCTGCGGTCCCTGCGTGGCGGAATTCCCCGATCTGGTGGACACCTACCGCCGCTTCCAGAACCGGTCCTTCGATTTCATCTCGATCAGCCTGGACCCGATGGAGTCCGAGGAGAAGGCGTTGAAATTCCTGCAGAAGCAGCACGCCGCCCTTTCCGACCGCACCAAAGGCTCGGTCGAGAAGGAAGGCCGCAAGGGCAACAACTACATCTTCTCCGGCGAGAACCCGGACCTGCTGGCCGAGGCGATCGACAAGGAATGGACCGGTGCCCAGCCGCACACCGTGCTCGTTTCCCCGAAGGGCGAGATCCTGTGGCGCCACAGCGCGCAGGTGGACCCGGTGGAGCTGCGCCGCCAGATCGTGAAGGCGCTCGAAGGGATGCCCTGAGCCGGAACGAGCAAGGGGAGCCCCAGCTCAAGGCAGGGTGCAATGGATCTTCAAGGGCTCCCCGCCTGCGATCCGCGCG
>CBFGVD010000494.1:0-3031 GCA_965651965.1 uncultured Verrucomicrobiaceae bacterium
GTCCGCGACGAGCTGGTGATCGGTGAAGCCGAGGATGTCCTTGCGCTGCATGCCGAAGAGATCCTCGAAGCCCCGGTTCACCATCAGGTAGCGCCCCTTCAGGTCCTTCATGGAGATCACCGCAGGGCTGTTGTCGATCATCTCCTGCATGCGCTGCTCCGCCTGGATCGCCTTTTCCTGGGCGCGGCGCTGCTCGGTCACGTCCCGGTCCATGCCCACGATACCCCAGGGCTTCCCGTCGGCATCCCGCAGCAGCACCTTGGTGGTCACGAAGTAGTGCAGGTCCCCCTGCCGCAATTCGAGGTGCCAGTCCCGGTTGAGCACCGGGTCGCCGGTTTCGATCATCCTCAGGTCCTCCTCCTTGCCCGCCCTGACCACCTGCTCGGGGAAATAGTCCGCCGGGGTCCGGCCGATCATCTCGTCGGGCGACTTGGCGCCGACCCATTCGGCCATGGCCTTGTTCACCACCAGGTAGCGGCGGTTCAGGTCGCGGGCGAAGATCTTGTCCGGGAAACCGTCGATCAGGGAGCGCAGCATGTTCCGCTCCCGCTCCAGGTGGTGCTGGGTCTCCACCAGTTCGCTCACGTCGCTCGACATGCCGAAGGTGCCGATGATGTGGCCTTCCCGGTCGCGGAAAGGCATCTTGTTGGTAAGCACCCAGCCGATTTTCCCGTCCGGGAAGGTCTCACGCTCCACCAGCCCGGTGACGGAGGTGCCGGTGCGGACGATCTTCAGCTCTGCCTCGCGGGCCAGGTCGGCATGTTCGGGGCCGAAGAGATCATGATCGGTCTTGCCGATGAGGTCCTCCGGATGGCCCTTTCCCACCCACGCTGCCATGCTCTGGTTCACCCGCAGGAAGCGGGATTCCCGGTCCTTGAAGTAGATGTTCGCCGGGACATTCGCCATCAGCATCTCGAAGTAGTGCTCCAGCTCGCGGCGGGATTCCGTGCCCTCCTCCAGCTTCGCTTCCAGCTCGCGGTTCATCTCCGCGAGGCGCTGGGCGGCGGCCTCCGCCCCACCGGCGGGGCCGCGCCCCCGCCGGCCGAGCAGGAAGCCGCAGGCGAGCATGACCGCCGCACCCGCCGCCATCCGCCCGCCCGGGCCGGATGGCCCGGTCATCAGCCAGAGCGTACCCGCGAAAATCACCGCCGCGGCGATCGCCCCGGGCACGACCGGGCGAAGCTCCTCCCATGGCGGATGGATTTTCACCGCCTCTATCAGACCACGGCTCCGCCGCCGTGTAAACGACCTCTTGAACCCTTCCGCCGGATTTCCCGCGGGGATCTCAGCAGAGCCGCACCATGTCCTTCACGAACTGCCCCCAGAGAAAGAGCAAGCCGCGGAAGGAATACTCGAAATGCCCGTCCCCCGTTTCCCGGATGATCCCGGCTTCCAGATTGTGCCGGATCTGGCACTTCATCTCGGCCTCGATCGAACCTTCGATCTCATCCGGGTCGGGCATTCTCAGGGAATCGAGATCGACATTCGCCCGCCTCAGGAACTCGTGGTGGTCCTTCAGGATCTGGTGAAAGCAGTTCCGCTCGCAGGGGACATGGTTCCAGCGCATCTGGGGCGGGCATTTCAGCGTGGCGGAGAAGGGAAAATTCGTGGTCCGCCAAATCCGGCCGGCCTTGTCCCGGGAGGTCACGGAAATGAAGGCGAACGCGACCTCCCCTTGTTCGCAGAGGCACACGGCCGCCACCGCCCTCTCCTCGGGATGCCAGAAGAGGCGGAAGAACTGCTTCATCCCGCCCCATTCCCAGCCGCAATCGTCCACGTGCTCGAAGCCCGCCTCCTCCATCGCCCCGGCCGCCTCCACGGCATTCGGGAAAAAGGAGGGATTCGGCGGCTCCTTTTGCTTCAAACGGTTGTCCATCGGCAAGCGCATCCTGCGGATGCGGGTGAGCAGCTCGACCCACGGAAGAAAAAACCAGATCGCCACCCCCATCGCCCCCACCCACCAATAGCCGCTGATGTAATAGAAGGCCATGAAGCTGGCCCCGAGGAAAACGAGCGCCCCGAGCTTGCGCACCGCGGCCTTCCGCGCGGAGCGGAGACCGATGGCGAGGACGAACAGTCCGATGACGATGAGACAGGAACGCATGGAGAGCAGGGAGGGCGGAAACCAAGCCTCCCTGGCCCCTTCGTCAAGGAGGAGCTCGCGGGCTGCGTGATTGCCGACCCCGACTTCTCCGCGTGATCCGCGCCCCTGTCCAGCGATTCATGGCCACGCAAGGAAGCCGCACCGGGAATCCGGTGCGGCCCACGTGGGGAGGGGAAAGGGGAAAATCCGGTTTCAGGAGAGCGCCGCGGACACCGGAGCCCCGCAGCGCGCGGACCAGGATGGCTCCTGCCATGTGCCTGCAAATGAACCATATCGGCGGCTGCCCGGCCACCGCCAAGGGGTGACGTTTCCGCCAGTTCAGCGCGGGCGAAAGCGGCTTCCCGGACCCGGGACCGGACACCCCTGCAAACCCGCCGGCAAACCGCCGCGGCCCCGGTTCCGAAGGGACTGGCCAGCCGCGCGCGGCGGTGCAAGTTTTTCTCCACATGGCCACCGAGCGCTACGAATCCCACTCCCCCGCCATCCATCCCTCCGCCTACGTCGCGGCGAGCGCCGATCTGATCGGCCGCGTGACCTTGGGCGAGGAAAGCAGCGTCTGGTACCACGCCACCCTGCGCGGCGATATCAACGAGATCGTGATCGGCCCCCGCTCGAACGTGCAGGACAATGCCGTGATCCATCTCTCCGACGACCTGGGGACCTACCTGGGGGAACTCGTGACCGTGGGACATTCCGCGATCTTGCACGCCTGCACCGTGAAGGACGAGGTCCTGGTCGGCATGGGGGCGATCGTGCTGGACGGCGCGGTGATCGGGGAGAGATCCATCATCGGGGCGGGTGCGCTTGTCACCGGCGGCACGATCATTCCTCCCGGATCGCTGGTCATCGGCACCCCCGCGAAGGTGGTGCGGACCCTTTCCCTGGACGAGCAGGCGAAAGTGAAGGGCTGGGCGGAGAAATACGTGG
>CBFGVD010000495.1:0-3024 GCA_965651965.1 uncultured Verrucomicrobiaceae bacterium
CCTGACCGTCTCCGGCGGCACCCTGGTCCTCGCCGCGAACAACGCGACGCGCACCGGCAGCACCGCCATCTCCGCGGGAGCCACGCTGCAGATCGGGAACGGAGGCAACACCGGTACCATCGGCGGGGCGGAGGCGGTCGCCAACGAGGGCACGCTGGTCTTCGACCACGGAGCGGAAGCCACCCCGGTGGTGGCGAACGCCGTATCCGGCTCCGGCACGCTGGTAAAGCGGGGCGCGGGGGCGCTCGTCCTCTCCGGAGCACTCGGTCACGCGGGGGGTAGCACGGTGGAAGCAGGCACGCTGCGCATCAACTCCGCGGCCTCCGGGCCCGTGACGGTGCAAGCCGGGGCGACCCTGGGCGCGGGCACCCACACGGAGCCCGGCACCGCCATCCTGGACACGCTCTCGCTGGAAGCCGGTTCTTCCTCCATCTTCCGCATCGCGGGGGGCGGGGTGAGCGACGTGATCTTCGTGGACGGGACGGACGGCCTGAGCGTCGCCGACGGACACGTCATAACGCCCGTGGTGGCCGCCACCCTCGCGAACGGGGAAAGCTTTCCCGTGATCTTCTACGCCGGCACGCTCGGCGGGGACTTCACGGACTTCCAGCTCGCGCCGAATACGCGCTTCGAGCTCGTGCACAACGTGGCGAACAGCTCGATCGACCTGACCTATGTGGGCGGCACGGTCCTGTGGACCGGGGCGAACGGCAGCACCTGGGACACCGCGGGCGTGCAGAACTGGGATCTCGGCGGCGCCACGCCCTTCTTCGCCGGGGACAACGCCCTCTTCCCGGACGGCGCGGCCACGGGCGAGGTGGTCCTGGCAGGGGAGATCGCGCCCGGCTCCGTCACCTTTGAAAACGACACCCTGGCCTATACCCTCACCGGCACGGCCATCACAAGCGGCACGCTGGCGAAGCGCGGCGGCGCGGATGTCACCCTCGCCATGCCCGCCACCTACACCGGGGCCACCGTGGTGGAGGAAGGCACCCTGACCGCCGGGGACGGCGGCGGGAACGGGGAAATCGGCAGGGGCCCCGTGCAGGTCCTGGCCGGGGCCGCCCTCCGCATCCACCGCAGCGGCTTGCTGGACTACAAGGCGGACGCGCGGCTCCGCAATGTCTCCGGAGAAGGCGATATCATCCTGGAAGGCGGGGCCACCCTCTTCAATTACACCGGCGGCGGCATCGGCTTCGCCGACCCGAATTCCTGGGCCCTTTTCAGCGGGGACCTGCACATCCGCGGCGGTTCGGAATTCCAGACCATCCGGAACGGCTCCACCGCCATGGGCACCGGCACCGTGGTGCTCGGCGATGAGAGCTCGAACGGCGCGCTCTCCCAGATCGAGGGAAGCTGGACCTGGACGAACGACATCGATCTGGCGGGCGCGGACAACCGCATCATCAACCGCTCCGGCACCATCGCCGGCGGGCGCACGCTGAAATTGCAAGGGGTGATCTCCGGCAGCGGCGGCCTGACTTTCGAGGATGCCACGGCGGCCATGACGGCACCCGAAACCGGCTTCGTCCTGACCGGGGAGAACACCATGAGCGGGACCGTGACGATCCCCGCGGGCGTGCCCCTGCGCGTGGGCGGCGTGCCTGGAAATGCCGATATCACGCAGAACGGCGGCGGCGCGGCGGGGACGCTCGGCAGCGCCACCGTGGCGAACGAAGGAACGCTCACCTTCAGCCGCACGGACAGCCACGCGGTGGCGAACGGGATCACGGGCAACGGCCAGGTCTTCGTGGGCCTCTCCACCGGCACGGAGGAGCAGACGGTCGCCTTCACCGGCACGAAATCCTACACCGGCCCGACCACGGTGCGCAGCGGCACGCTGCTGCTGAATACGGCCCTGCCGGCCTCCCCCGTGGTGGTGGAAGCCGCGGGCACGCTGGGCGGCGGCGGCACGCTGGGCGCGGCCTCATCCGTGAGCGGCACGCTCGCGCCGGGGGATGGCACCGGCACGCTCGTCTCCACGGATGACGTGGCCCTGGAAGCGGGCTCCCGCTTCGCGTGGCAGGTCACGGATTGGACCGGCGCGCCCGGCACCGGTCACGACCTGCTGGACGCCGCCACCCTGACCATCGGTGCCACGGCGGAAGCCCCCCTCACGGTGGTCATCGCGGCGGATGCCCCGGTGAATTTCACCTCCGCGCCGAAGAGCTTCACCCTGGCGACCACGAGCGGGGGCATCGCGGGCCTGGACGCGGGCGAGATCGTGGTGGATGCCAGCGCCTTCCCCCACGGCGGTTCCTGGTCGGTGCAAGCCGCGGGGAACGACCTGGTGCTCTCCTACGCCCCCGGCGACGCCTATGATAGCTGGGCCGCGGCCAACGGCATCGGCGGTGATAGCCCGGAGCAGGATACCGATGGCGACGGGATCGCCAACGGCATCGAATTCCTCATCGGCGGCGATCCCTCCGGCCCCGGCTCCGATTCCAGCGCGCTGCTCCCGGCGGCCGCCACGGATGACGATTACCTGAGCATCACCTACCGCCGCACGGACGATGCCGCCGCCTTCCAGCCGCAGGTCCAGTACGGGACCGGCCTGGACGGCTGGACGGAAGCGGAGTCCGGAGTGGACGGCGTGATCGTGGAAGAAGTGAACAATGGCTTCGGCGAGGGGATCGACAGCGTGACGGTGAAAATCCCGCGCAGCCTGGCCGGACCGGGCCTGAAGCTCTTCGCCCGCGTGAGCATCGCCATCCCCTGAGCGCATTTTCGCCTGCCGGAGGGAGGGCTTCGAGGTCCGCCTCTCCCGCCCGGCATGCCGGAAACGGACAGGCGCGCATCCCGGACGCGGGGTGCGCGCTTTTTCCCTACCCGCGGAGCCTTACTTCCCCGCCGGCGGGACGGGTCCGGGGTAGCAAGCGGATCACGGCCGCCCCCCGCGATCCCGGGCCGGGCCCACGGACTCCCCTTTCACCGGCTCGGGGGTGATCCAGGCATTCCCGCCGGGATTCCGGTCGCCGGATGCCAGGCGTTCCAGCCGCCGGACCACGAGCCGGGCCACGGCTT
>CBFGVD010000496.1:0-3019 GCA_965651965.1 uncultured Verrucomicrobiaceae bacterium
CGACGATCATACCTATCGCCGCGGTGATCCGCTGACCCGGATGCTGGGTTGGGACGAGTTGGAACGCCGCTTGCAGGAGCTGGGGGGCGAGGCGTTTGCCTACCAATATCTCCAGGGTGAATATGTCCCCGTCAACCCATGCAGCGGCAGCATGCGGATGACCGGCGACGGAGGGATCGTGATGGTAAAGGAACGGCCGGACCTTACCGCAGTTGCCGCCGGCTATCTCAAGGAACTTCGGGAAGAACACGAGGATTGGCTGGAAAAGATCGAGGACATCATCCGGACCACGCCTATCTCTTGCCCTCCTGGCCCGACGGTCTGAAGCATTTTGCTCGGAGAAGATGGCCTGCATCCTCTCCATATGACTTGATCTCCCCGGCAGGTGGAGCGTGTGTCGCCGCGGCATGCATGCCGTTGATGATCTGGAGAAATTGCCCAAGGCCGAACTGCTTGCCCTGTGGACGAAGCTGCCCGGCAAACAGCCCCCGCCCGCGCGGGTGGACCGCCTCCTGCGGGAACTCGCCTACCGCCTGCAGGAGCAGCAATCGGGACGGCTCGACAAGAACATGGCGGTCTCGCTCCGCCGCCACATGGCGGAATTCGGGAAATCGCTCCGTTCGAAAAGCTCCATCACGCCCGCGGTCAAGACACCGGCCAAGGTCATGCTCGAAGCGGGTTCGATCTTGACCCGGGAATGGGACGGCAAACGCATCACCGTCCAGGTCGCCGGACCGCGGCAGTTCGTCTGGGAAGGAGAAAGCTTCAAATCCCTCAGCGCGCTCGCCCGGAAGATCACCGGGCAGCACCTGTCGAGGCCGCTGTTCTTCGGACTGATGGAGGACCCCGATGCCTGAGAGGATGAAACGCTGTGCCATCTATACCCGGAAAAGCTCGGAGGAGGGCCTCGAACAGGACTACAATTCGCTGGATGCCCAGAGGGATGCCGCCTCGGCTTTCATCCGCTCCCAGAAGCACGAGGGTTGGAAAGCGCTCGGGGAAAGCTACGACGACGGGGGTATTTCGGGAGGACACATGGACCGGCCCGGGCTCCAGAAACTGCTGGCCGACATCCGCGCCGGGAAAATCGATGTCGTCGTGGTTTACAAGGTCGACCGGCTCTCCCGTTCGCTGGCGGATTTCGCGCAGCTTATGAAGCTTTTCGACGCGAATGACGTGTCCTTCGTCTCCGTCACCCAGCAGTTCAATACCTCCAGCAGCATGGGACGGCTCACCCTCAACGTGTTGCTTTCCTTCGCCCAGTTCGAGCGCGAGGTTACGGGCGAGCGGATCCGCGACAAGATCGCCCTTTCCAAGCAGAAGGGCATGTGGATGGGCGGCGTGCCTCCGCTGGGGTACGATGTCCGGGACCGCAAGCTCGTGATCAACCCGGACGAAGCGGACACGGTCCGGACCTGCTTCCGAATCTATCTCGAAAGATCCGGTCTGATCGCATCGGTGCTGGAACTCAACCGGCTGGGCCTGGCCACGAAGGCATTCACCAGCCGGAAAGGACGGGTCCAGCGTCCCCGGCCCTGGGTGGCGAAGGAACTCCACCGGGTGCTGAGCAACCCGGTCTACCGCGGTCTGGTCCGGCACAAGGGCAACGACTATCCCGGCGAGCATGAAGCGATCATCGCTCCGGATGTCTGGGAGGCGGTTCAAGGCAAGCTCCGGGAAAAGCAACCGGAGCACCGGAAGACGGGGGGACATCTCAACAAAACGGCTATCGCCAGGACCCGCCTGATTCACCCGCTCAAGGGCCTCCTCTTCGGCATCGACGGACAGGCGCTTACCCCGACCTACACCAACAAGAGCGGGAAGGCCGCCAACGGCACCAAAACGCGGAAGCGCTACCGCTACTACGTTTCCCAGCAGGCGATCCGCCAGGGCTACGGCACCTCGCCGCTCAAGACCATCAGCGCGCCCTTGCTGGAAGATGCCGTGCTGCGGATGCTGGTCCATGCCTTGCCAAATCTCGCGGGCTTCGTTCCGCCGGACGAATTGTCCGGAGACGAGATCCGCCACCGTCTCGAAGTGCATGCCCGGCACCTCGCCCGGATCGGGACCCCGCTCGATTTCGCCGGATGGCTGGCGGACGCCGCCCCCAGGATCGTCGTCGGAACCGGCACCGTCGCTATTCATATTCCATTCGACCAGCTCGCAACGCTTGTAGCATGCCCGCCCGAAGACACGCCGCATCCGGATGCCTTTCCGGAAAAAATCCCCGTTGAAATCGCCGGGGAAGGTGACCGCGTGATTCTCACGGCGAGGCTTTCCTTCAAGCCGCGGCGCGGACGGTCGGAAATCGTGGATTCGCGGACGGGCGAAGCGGTCGCCGCGCGCCGCACCGACCCGAACCCCGTCCTGATCCAAACCATCGCCCAAGCCGAATTCTGGAGGATGGAACTTGCCCGGCATCCCGAAAAGTCCCTCCGGGAGGTCACCGGGACATACGGGGTGCAGCCCGCCTACGTCCGGCGGCTCCTCAATGCCGCCTACCTTGCTCCGGCCATCAAGAAAGCGATCTTCCGAGGCACCCAGCCGGCCCGCCTCCAGGTGCAGGATCTGGTGGCGCAACGTTCGCCCGACTGGCGGACGCAATTGCGCGAACTCGGGTTTGAAGATCCGGTAGCCGCTTGACCGGCAGGAACTTCGAAAACCCTCTCGGGATTCCCGGAATCGCGAAAGTGAACCACGACCTGGTCAGGTTTGAGAGAGGGAACCCCGAAGCCGGCTATCAAGGAGGGAAACCGGAGCAACCTTCCGGTCAGAGAGAGGCCGGAACCCGCGGCACCAAGCGGAAAATCACCATCGAAAATGAACGTAACGTTCTCAATCTCAGATAGTGGCGGAGGGGGTGGGATTCGAACCCACGGAAGGTTTCCCTTCTTCGGTTTTCAAGACCGACGCGATAGACCACTCTGCCACCCCTCCAATTTATTGATCCTCAGGCTGTTGAGGTTTTCGGCTTTCATTCTGGTGATACCGGATTTATACCGCAACTAGCATCCACGCT
>CBFGVD010000497.1:0-3011 GCA_965651965.1 uncultured Verrucomicrobiaceae bacterium
CCCGCGGGCACTCCGTGGCACTGGTGGAGATGGCGGATTTCGCGAAAGGCACATCTTCCCGCTCCACCAAGCTGGTCCACGGCGGGGTGCGCTACCTGCGCCAGGGAAATGTCAGCCTGGTGCTGGAGGCGCTGCGGGAGCGCGGCCGGCTTGCGAAAAACGCCCCCCATCTGGTGCACGATCTGGCCTTCGTGATTCCGAATTACAAGTGGTGGGAAGGGCCCTTTTACGGGGTCGGCATGAAAGTGTACGACCAGCTTGCGGGGAAGCTGGGCCTGGGCCCGAGCCGGATGCTCTCGAGGGAGGAGACAATCGCCGAAATCCCCACGGTGGAGACGGAGCACCTGACCGGCGGGGTGATCTATCACGACGGGCAATTCGACGATGCACGGCTGGCGGTGAATCTCGCGCAGACCGCCGCGGCCCAAGGGGCGCTGCTGGCGAATTACACGCGCTGCATCGCGCTTCTGAAAGGAGACGGGTTCATAAACGGCATCCGGGTGCGGGACGAGGAATCGGGCCGGGAATTTTCCATCCGCGGTCGGGCGGTGATCAATGCCACGGGGGTCTTCGTGGATGATCTGCGGCGGCAGGACCAGGCGGAGGCGGAAGCGGTGGTCGCCGTCTCGCAAGGCGTCCACATCGTGCTTCCGAAGGAATTCCTGCCGGGGAAGGCGGCGATCATGGTGCCGAAGACGGCGGACGGCCGGGTGCTCTTCGCGGTGCCCTGGCACGATTGCGTGGTTGTGGGGACCACGGACACGCCGGTCCCGGAGCATAGCCTGGAGCCGCGGGCCTTGCAGGAAGAGGTGGATTTCATCATGGAACACTGCGCGCGCTATCTGACGCGCGACCCGCGGCCGGAGGACGTACTCTCGATCTACGCCGGGCTGCGGCCTCTGGTGAAGGCGGGGAACGGGGAAAATACCGCGGCGCTGTCCCGCGATCACACGATCCTCGTCTCGGATTCGGGGCTGGTGACCATCACCGGGGGGAAGTGGACGACCTACCGGAAGATGGCGGAGGACGTGATCGACCAGGCGGAGATGATCGCGGGTGTGGAAAACCTCCCCTGCCGGACGGTGGACCTGCCGGTGTATGGCTGGACCCACCAGGAGATCCCGGAGCCGCATCTGCAGGTGTACGGGAGCGCCGCGGCGGACATCCGCGCGCTGGCGTGCGGGGAGAAGATTCATCCCGCGCTCGCGCTTACCCGTGCGGAAATCCTTTGGCATGCCCGCGAGGAGATGGCCCGCACGGTGGAAGACGTCCTCGCCCGTCGCAGCCGCAGCCTGCTGCTGGATGCCCGCGCCAGCATGGAAGCGGCTCCCGCCGTGGCCGCGATCCTGGCGGCGGAACTCGGCAAGGACCGGGCGTGGGAGGAGCGGCAGGCCGCGGATTTCCGCAGTCTGGCGCAAGGCTACGTCTTCGGCTCGCCGGAATCGGTGCGGCAGGCGGGATAGGGCGAGCTGAAAATAAAAGGCTCCTTGGAAGGAGCCCGCCCGCGGCATGGCGCTTGGAAAGCGCCACTCCTCTCAGCGGCCGGTTCGGCGGGTGATGAAGTCCACGATGGGCGCGGGATCTTTCAAGCTGTGCGGGTGGTGCTTCACGCCGGGCTTGCGGATGACCTCGATCTTGCCTCCGAGCTTCCTGTAACGCTTTTCCACGATGTCGATATTTTCCGCGACCGGCACGACCTCGTCGGCGTCCCCCACCACGGCGAGGACCGGGATGCCCGCTTTGGCGAGGGGGGCGAGATTGTCCACGGGGTTCTTTTCGTAGGCCATGGCTTCGGCTTCGGTCAGGCCGTAGGCTTGGAGACATTTCCGCCAATCACCCTCCGAGCCGGGGCCCGCACCCTTGCCGCCGGGCCAGCTTTTGAAATCGCAGACCGGGGCATCCACATACAGGGCGGCCACCCGGTCCGGGTGGAGCGCGGCCCAGTTGAAGGCGAAAAGTCCGCCGCGGCTGAAACCTTCCAGCACCGCCTTGGCAGAGAGCCCGCGGGTTCCGGTCAGGTGGTCGTAAAAGGCGTCCATGTGTTTCAGGGCCACCGGGGCGCCGTACATGTCCTGCACGTCGATGTAGGCGACATGGTAGCCTTTCCCGAGCAGGGCGATGTCCGCCTGCGGTTCGTGGCCGAAGAATTCGGTCCGCCAGATCCAGGGGCGGCCATCGGCCGCTTGTTTCGGGCGGACCAGGAGAGCCTTGCGGCCGTCCACGGTAAAATCGAGCCGCCGGTAGCCCTGCCATTCTGAGGCCTCGGCGGACGTCAGGGCATGGTATTCCTCCAGCAGGGTTGCGGCTTGCTTCCGCGCTTCGGGGAGGGGCAGGCCTTCCGGCACGCCGGGCCGCTTGTGGCCGGTTTCCTTGAGCCAGGCATCGCGGAGGATCTTCGCGCGACGGGAGAGCAGGGCGAGCGAGTCTTCATCCGGGGGATCGGGTGCACCCTGCGCGCCGAGCAGCGGCCACAGGCCCTTGATCACGGCACCGGCGATGAAGCGGTGCCCCTCATCGCCGGGGTGGATGCCGTCCTTCGCATAGACGAAGCCCGGATCCTTCGCCTCCGCGGCGGTGACGGCGATCCGAAGATCGGGCCGGATGTCGATGACCTCCCAACCGAACCCGCGGTTCGTGACCAGCCACGCGGCCTGGGCGTCCAGCACCCTGTCGTAATAATGGGCATCCCCGGGCGGCAAATCCGGGCGATTCAAGGGCGGGGTCACGAAGATGATCCTTGCGCCATCTTCTTCCACCTTCTGTTTCAAGAGGGTTATTCCCTCCCTGTAAGCCTTCATCCGTGCCTCGTCCTCCGGCAGGTAGATGCCGTCGTTCATTCCGTAGCATGCGATTACCAGCGTGGGCGGGCATTTTTCCAGGATGCGCCCGAGGCGTTCGTGAATGCAGGGGCGGGGGAATTTCCCGTCGGCATGGCCCGGCTCGGAAAGGCCGGAGGCGGTCTCGCTGCCGAGGCCGAGATTGATGATTTCCGCGCCTTCATAGCCGGGGAG
>CBFGVD010000498.1:0-3011 GCA_965651965.1 uncultured Verrucomicrobiaceae bacterium
CCAGCACCGCCCGGATCCAATCGATATCCCACCATGCGGAGGCAAACATCGCGAGGAAGGGCAGCCAGAAAATCGCGCTGCACAGCCAGAAAAGCCGCCGCTCCGCCCGCACCGCGCGCGGAAAGCCCGCCACCGCGAATTGCACCACCGCCTCCCAGCCCCGGCGGCGGCTCCGGTAGAGCAGCTTGTACCCCCGGATGACCAGGGTGTTCAGCCGTTCGATGAGATGGTGCGAATACATCCGGTGCCGGGCCAGCGCCAGATCGGAGCAGGCTTCCCGGAAACGGCGCGGCAGCTCTTCCACCCCCGGCTCCGGCTTGCCGCGCTCCACGCTGCCGATCAGGCGGTCCAGTTCCACCCACTCCGCCGCGCGCCGTTCTTCGAAGGATCCGGGACTCATCGTTTCTCTTGCAGCCAGTGGGCCATCGCCATGATCCGGGCCACCCCGGCGCTGCCGGTGCTCCCGCTCAGCTCCTTCGCGTGGTCCGCGATCTCCGCGCGCCGCCCTTCCGACCACAGGCCCGCCCGCTCGCGGAAGGCCACCACAGCCCGCACTTCCTCCGGCCGCAGCGCGAAGGCCGGGCGCGCCGCATCCATCGGCGGCGGGGCGGGCACCGCGGGTTCGGGCGGCACCTTGTCATAAATCACCACCGTACCAGCCGCCAGATCCCCGAGCCGCTGGAAGCGCCGCGTGGACAGGCAGGTCGCCAGCCCGAAACCCATCGTCGGGATCGGAATGCCCAGCCAGGCGGAAGGCAGCATCGGCATCGCGTCCGCCACCCGCAGGAAATTCCTCACCAGCGCCTGCGAAAACGTGACCGGTGCTCCGGAAGTTTGCACCACCCGCAGGCCCAGCATTTTCTTCCCCGGAGTCGCCCCCCACTTGCTCGCCTCGAAAAACACGGGATACCACCACCAGGTGAAAAACCAGGCCAGCAACCCCAGGCCCGCAGCCACCATCATCCCGATCCCTATGCCCGCGATGGCCAGCAGCAGCCCCACCACCGCCAGCCCCGCCAGTTGGATCGCCCAATCGATCCCCAGCGCCATCCCGCGCTGCAACGGGCCCGCGATCCGCAGGCGTACCTCGACACCTTCCGCCAGTTCGATGGCTTGCAGCGTGTCGATCCTTCCTGCGGTCTCCTCCATAACTCGGAAATCAACCCCGAAACTAGCTCTCCCGGCAGCGGCGTAAAGCCCCTTCGCCCGGCACCCCCGTCTCCTCCTGGAAAAAAAGCCGGGCCGGGCCCGCCCCCCAGGACGGACCCGGCCAGCCATGTGCGCACTGCATCCAGGCCTGAGAAAATCTCAGCGTACCGCCGCCTCGTTGATACCGGAGCTGAAAAGCCCGCCGGTCGCGATCCGGGTCATCGTGCTATCCGCATCGCTCTCTTCCTCCAGGGAAGCTCCCAACACATCGGCATCTTCCGCATATCCCAGGCATTCCGCGAAAGCCCGGGCCGTGCCGTAACCCGCGATCTCATAATGCTCGATCCGGTTTGCCACGGCGATGAGCACGGCATCCCGCACGTGGCCCGCCCTTGCCCGGACCACATGCCTGCGGGCTTCCCGGATCAGCCCCCGCACGGCTTCGCACTCTTCCCCGCCCGGATTCAGGCCGTGGCGGGCGAAGAGATCTTGCAACCGCGCGCGGTGCGTACGCGTTTCCCCGATATGCTTCTGGAAGGACTTTTTCAGCTCCGGGTCCGTCACGCTATTCGTCAGGTCGGGCAAGGCGGCGATGAGCTGGGATTCCGCGCTGTAAAGGTCGCGGAGCTGGTCGAAGTAAAGCTGTTCAAGATTCGTGATCATGACTGGTCGGGAGTTTCCTGCCACCTCATTGCGGACGGGCTTCGTTTCGCTTCTCTCCCCGCAGCCCCCGTGCCCTACGCGCATTTTTACTGATCGAGAGCGACTTGCATCCCCCGGGCGCGATAAGGGCACCTGCATCGTGCATTCCGCATTCAGCCCCTTCGTTGCACCTTGCACCCTCCCGGCTTCCGCCGTCCGGGCGGAATCCCGCGGGCAGCGGGCGCCTGCGGGTACACCCTTTCACCTTGCCCCCTTCCCCGCAGGCCGAAAGGTTTTCATCTAACCCATGGAACATCCCGAAAACCCCGCCAACCTCGCGCCTTGGGAAGAGCGCGCCGTCTTGCGGGCGATCACCCTGCGCCTCGTCCCCCTGCTCTTCTTCTGCTACATCATCGCCTACATCGACCGCATCAACGTCGGCTTCGCGAAATCCCACCTGGAGCCGGTCCTTGGCGTCGATCCCAAAATCTTCGGGGAGATCTTCGGTACCGGAGCGGGGATCTTTTTCCTCGGCTACTTCCTCTTCGAGGTCCCCAGCAACCTCGTCCTGCAAAAAGTCGGCGCGCGCCTCTGGATCGCACGCATCATGATTGTGTGGGGCCTGGTCTCCATGGGATTCGTCTTCCTGGACTCGGCGGACAAAATCGCCTCCGCCTTCGGCCTGGACCCGCAGGAAAGCGGAGCGAATCCGGCGGTGATGATGTTCTACACCATGCGCTTTCTCCTCGGCGCGGCGGAAGCCGGGTTCTTCCCCGGGGTCATCCTCTATTTCACCTACTGGTTCCCCGCGAAGGAACGCGCGAAAACCGTGGCCCTCTTCGCCCTCGGCGGCATCGCCGCCGGACTCGTCGGCTCGCCCCTCTCCGGCGCCTTGCTGGAGCTGGATGGCATCGGCGGCATCGCGGGCTGGAAATGGCTCTTCTTCCTGGAGGCCCTGCCCGCCGTGATCATGGGCTTCGTGATCCTCTTCGTCCTGCCGGACGGGCCCGCCGACGCCCGCTGGCTGCCTGCGCGTGAAAAGGCATGGCTTCTCGCCAAGCTCGACGCAGAGGCCCGCGCCGGGGGTCCGCACCGCAAGCACCGCCTGCGCCATGCCTTCACCAGCCCCCGTGTCTGGGTCCTCTGCCTGCTTTACTTCCTAATCAATGTCGCCGGCTACGGCTACGAGTTCTGGCTGCCATCCATCGTGAACGGCCTCT
>CBFGVD010000499.1:0-3004 GCA_965651965.1 uncultured Verrucomicrobiaceae bacterium
TCAACGCCACCGCATCGCCCCGCCCGCGCCCTTGGCTGGACATGCGGATGCCGGGCTTCAGCGCCTACGCCGGCGAGCTCGCGAAGGGCTTGGCCTGCCTGCATGGCGTGGAGCCGGGCGCGGCCGAACCCGCGAATCCCGATGCCGCGATGGCGGAAATCGGCAAGAAACTCGCCGGTGCGGAAGGCTTCGGCTGCACCACCTGCCACGGGGTGGGTCTCGTGAAACCGACCGCCGCGTTCGAGGTGGAGGGCGTGAACTTCGCCCTGTCCCACGAACGCCTGCGCAAGGAGTGGTTCATGCGCTGGAGGGACAATCCGCAGGCGGTGACTCCGGGCAGCAAGATGCCGCGCTACAGCGAAGGCGGGAAGTCGCAGCGGCCCGAACTGGGCGGGGATGCGGAAAAGCAATTCGAGGCGATCTGGAATTACATCCAGAAACCCTGACCCCGGCGGATATTACGTAAGCTCTCCTTTTCCGGCTCGCCGAGTGACGAAGTCGCCCGTTCTGGAACGTTGGCTGCTATCGCCAGGTGAAATAGCAGCCGCATATGAAACGGGCTCTCGCCATTCTCGCATTCCTCGCCCTCACGGTGGGCAGTTACTATGGATCCACGCAACTCGGGTTGCGCACGGAAGGCTCCCTGGATATCCAAGTGGTCTCGCCGAAACTGCCGGACTACGACGCCACCGGCCGTAGCTTGTATTCCCAGGACGGAACCAGACTTCTGGTGACATCGGTGGAGCGGCGGCGCGGTCCGGACGGCATGAAACATGTGATCCACGCCTCGGTGGATGGCACGCACCGCTACACGCTGCAGCTCCACCCGACCCGCATGGTGCATACCTTTTCCATGGATCGGAAAGCGGTGGAGCGGACGATTCTCGAAGCCGTGGGCGTGCCCCAGGGAGAATTCGTCGCGACGAACCGCCGTTGGGAAATCGTGCAATAAGCGCGGCTAGGCCTTGATCTCGAAGTTTTCCGCGGGATCGACATCCCAGACGAGGTGCTTCAGGGAGAACTTCAGCAGGTTTCTCCCGTAGCGGCTGCGGGTGGCCACGCCGGATAGCAGGCGGGTGATCTGGGTCGTGAGGTGGCGCTCCATGATCCGCGGCAGGGCCGCCTCCCCGTATTTCCGGGAAAGTTGCTCGCCCGCGGCATGCAGGGCATACATGCGGCCGTCGTAGAAATACTCGATGATCTCCGCCCAGGCCTCGTGCCAGTCCAGGAGCTCGGCGAACACCTTGTCGAAGCCGCGCGCCATACGGTCCGGCTGATCGAGCACCGCGGAACCCTGCGCGAAAACATGGCGGTCCAGCAGATCCGCGGAGTGCATGGCCATGAAGAGCCCGGGGGAAAGCATGGGATCCACGAAGCCGAAGGCGTCTCCCGCCGCCACCCAGCCCGCGCCGTGGCCGCGGTCCGAGATGAGCTGGTAGTTCGTGTAGGTCATCACGGGGGTGACCCGCCTGCGGTTCTTCCCCGCGGTTTTCAGGAAGGGATCGGAATCGATGATCGAGTCCAGGCGCTCCTCCGGGGTCTCCCCGTGGCCCTTGGCCACGGACTTGTCCACCACGGCACCGACGGACAGGCGGCCCGGGAGGGGGATGCGCCAGCTCCAGCCGCGGTCAAGGGTGGTGATCACCACCTGGCCTTCCCGGATCGCATCCGCCTCGAAATCCTCGAAATGGGCGAAATAGGCGACGTCGTTGCGCTTGCCGCGCTTCGCGCCGATGCCCAGCAGGCGCGAGAAAACCCGCGCGCGGCCGGTGGAGTCCACCAGCAGCTTCGGGTGTCGGCCCCCCAGCTCCGGCACGGAGGCGAGGCACGCCGCCGCGAGCTGGATCTCCCGGCCTTCCGTGCCCTTTTCCAGCTCCGCACGGCGCTTCACGAAGACCACGCCGAGCTCCTCCGCACGGGCGCGCAGGAGGTTATCGTATTCGGGGCGGGGAATATTGTAGGCGTAATTGGGCATTCCCTTGATCGCCTTGGCGGGGAAGAAGAAATCGAGCCTGCTGCCGTCGCGGGAAAGAAAGCCGACTCCCGGCTTGTACTGGGAAAAGCCCTGCACCCGGTCCTCGATCTCCAGGCGCCGCATGAGCTGGATGACGCGGGGCAGGAGAGACTCGCCCACCAACAGTTCGGGGCGCTTGTCGTCGTCAAACACCAGGGTGCGGATGCCCCGCATGGCGAGGAGAGCCGCCAGCGTGCAACCCGCGGGGCCGCTGCCGACGATCACGACTTCGATCTTTCCGTGCACGCGCCTCCCGTACCCCGGAAGCTCGCGCATGCAAAGCCCTCTTTCCGCTTCCCCGGCCGCGTTTTCCCCGCTTTTCTCCGGGCCATGCACAACGCCCCTCTGGGCATCTTCGATTCCGGCGTGGGCGGCCTGACGGTCGTCCGCGCGGTCCAGCAGCTACTTCCTTCGGAAGACATTGTCTATCTGGGAGATACCGCCCGGGTTCCCTACGGCTCGAAAAGTCCGGAAACGATCCGGCAGTTCTCGCATGAGGACGTGCGCTTCCTGCTCGACCGCGGGGTGAAGACGGTGGTGGTGGCGTGCAATACGGCGACCGCCCACGCGCTGCCCTCCCTGCAGGAACGCTACCAGGTACCGGTCATCGGGGTGATCGAACCGGGGGTGGAGGCGGTGCTTTCCGATCCCGGCGCGCAGCGCATCGGCATCATCGCAACCCGGGGCACGGTGCGGTCCCATGCCTATCAGCATGCGCTGGCCCTGCGGCGGACGGGGCTGATCCTGCATGCCACGCCCGCCCCTCTCCTGGTGCCGCTGGTGGAGGAGGACTGGCTGGACCACCCCTCCACCCGCGCGGCGCTGCACACCTACCTGGACCCCATGCTGGACCGGGGGATCGATACCCTGCTGCTGGCCTGCACCCATTATCCGCTGCTGATTCCGGTGCTGAGGGATTTCCTGCCCGAGGGCGTGCGGCTGGTGGATTCCGCCACGACCTGCGCGGAGCATGTGAAGATCAGCCTGGGC
>CBFGVD010000500.1:0-2988 GCA_965651965.1 uncultured Verrucomicrobiaceae bacterium
CCACCTTCGCCGGGGATAGCGGCGGTCCCGTTTTCATCGGGGGGAAGGACCGGCAACCGCTTGTCGCCGGCATCGTCATCGCGCAGCACCACCATGTGGACAAGCTGGAGAGCGAATATGAGGACCGGACGATCCGCCACCCGCTCGGCATGGGTTCCGTGCTCCACGCGGCTTACGTTCTCCAAACTCTCCGCCTCGCCGCGGGGGAGAAGTAAAGCTCACCTTGCCTGCGTGCCCTTGGGCGTGAGAACCAGGTCGTCTTCCGTGTAGGCGGTTCCGTCCGGACCGGCGGAGCGGAGTTCAAGCTGCCGCCAAGCCTCCGGATGTACCACGAGCGGCGTGCCCCAGCGGTCCAGCAGCAGTCCTTCCGCGGAGAAAACGGGATGCCCCTCCGCCACGAAAACCTGACGGTTCGCATTCTCACCCTTTAAGGCGGCTGCAAGATCGGCATTACCGCCGATCGGGTAGCGGCCCGCGTCCTTGACCATCGAGAAATAGGCCGTGGTCAGCCGGTGGAGCTTGCGCAGATCTTCGATGGGCGGCAGGGCGGGGTCCGCATAGCCTTCCAGGAGGATTTCGGAAGTGCCCGGCCCCGTTGCCTGGCTGCTTCCGGTCTGGCTCATCGTCCGGGGCGGGGTAGCGGTCCGTGCCGGGCCAGGTGTATCTTTCTGCCGGAGCAGCAGGAAGAGCAGCGCAAGGCCGAATGTCGCCGGCAGCACGACACGGAGCCGGAGCTTTTTCATGGCGCCAGGAAACCCACCGGATGGCTTGCACTGGCCGGATCGTAGAAATTCCCGATGTTCGGCAGCACCTGGTCCATGTCTCCCGCGGTCACGCCGAACCAGCGCAGCAGCTCGCAGAAATATTCATCCGCCGAGACGCGCGGGAAGATGCGCCCGCCGCGGCCCACGTCGTCCGGCCCGTCGATGAGTAGCGAGGGGAAGTTGCCCCGGACTTGCCCGCCTTGCACCGGCCCGCCCATCACGATCTGGTTGCCGGACCAGGCGTGGTCCGTCCCCTGGCCGTTCGAGCGCAGCGTGCGCCCGAAGTCCGAGGCGGTGAAGGTGATCACGTCGCCCGCCAGTCCCAGTTCCTCCAGGCAGAGCTGGAAGGCGTGGAGTGCACCGTCCAGCACCGCCAGCATGTTCCCGTGATTCTCCAATAGCTCCGCGTGATGGTCCCAGCCGCCGAACTCGATGAAGATCGTCTGGCGCGCCAGCTTGAGCTGCTGGCGGATCGCGATGGTCCTGACCGCCGCACGGAATTGCCCGGAAATCCAATGCGCGGGGAAGGGCGCATTCGCGAGCACCGTGGTGACGCTCTTCCCGTTGAGCGAGCCGGGAGCGGTGTAGTGCTGTTGGAAATCCGCCCCCCGCTCGATGCTGTTCGCCGTGATGCGCCCGTGGGTGCGGTGGAAGAGATTGCTGTAGTGCTCTTCCACCGGGCTGGCGATGAGATCGCGGATCGCCCGGTCCTTCGCTTGCAGCACCGGGGAGCTGCCGTTCGCGCCGGTGAAGCCGAGCGCGCCTTCCCCGGTGATGACGAATTGACCCTCGCTCTCCCCGATCTGGAAGGCGGAGTTCCCCGCCATCGAGAAATTCATCGGCATGTAGTAGCTGCCGGTCTGCTCGGTGTTCAGCGTGGAGTGGATCACGTCCGCCGCACGCCCGCCCCAGCCGGTCAGTACCTGCATGCCCTGCGGCACGGAGGTTTGCCATTGCTCGATCTGGTCGCGGTGGGAAAAGAGCGCCTTCGGCAACGCCACGCTGCCGTTCAGGAAATCCTCCTTCGCGGTGATAGGCTCGATCAGCGTCCCCACGTTTGCAATGAAAGACACCCGCTTCTTGCCGGTGAAAGCACCCGTGCCGTTGAACATCTCCGCCAGCCGCTGGCAGGAGGGGTGCAGGCCGTAGCCGCTGCCCGTCAGCGTGCGGAGTTGTTCCTGCGGGAGCGCCAGGTTCGAGCGGGAGGCCGCATACTCGGCATACCGCGCGTCGTCCGGCACCAGCAGGTTGAAGGTATCGCAGCCGCCGGAAAGGAAGACGCACACCAGGCTCTTGCGCTGCCCGCCGATGCCGCCCTGCGCCGCGGCGTGGTTCGCCATGGTCAGGTTCAGCAGCGTGGAGAGCACGGAGGTGGAGCCGATCGCGGCACAGCTTGCTTCTCCCAGGAATTTGCGGCGGCTGCGCATCGTCATCGTTGGATGGTTCCCTCCGGGGAGCACATGGCCAGCCACACGGCCAGCGCCACGCGGTCTTCCGGCGTGAGGGCGGGGTCGGAGATGGCATCCAGCAGGATGCCGCGGGTCCGGGCGGTCATCGAGCCCGCGCAGACCAGCAGGTTCACGTGGTCCGCCAGCGCGGCGGGATTCCCCGCCAGCAGCAGGGGCGCGCCGAAATCGAGCGGGTAGTTCCGCTCCCACCCGGAGGTGAAGCCCTCGTGCAGGTACTTCCACATCAGGTTCGGGAAGGAGATCGAGGAATAGGTGTCCACGATCTGGAAGCCGGGGCTGACCAGGCCCGCATTCCGGATCTCCCCGGGAGCCTGATAGACCGGCGTGTAGAAATTGAACACGCTGGGGGAATTCATCGGCTCCTGTTTGGTGGCGCCGTAGTAGTTCTCCTGCCAGTTCCACCACACCAAGCCCGGGTGCGTCTCCGCCAGACGGAAAAGCCTCCCCAGGTGCATGGTGCGGATCACCGGTTCCCGCACTTTTCCGGCGCTTGCGGATATCGGCAGCGCGCGCGCCTCCGGGTCCAGCAGGACCGCCTTCACCACCGCCGCCAGATTCCCCCGCTCCCCGCTGCCGTCGTTCGCGAACACGTCGTGCACGCGCTCCACGTAGGCGGGGGAGGGATTGTCCGTCACCAGGAACTGGATCAACTGCCGGCTCACGAAGGCCGGGGTATTCGGATGGCGGAAGATCGCATCCACCGCGTCCCGCACGTCCTGCAGGCCGTTCTCCTCCGTCTCCTCCCGCGCGGGGAT
>CBFGVD010000501.1:0-2972 GCA_965651965.1 uncultured Verrucomicrobiaceae bacterium
CGCTGGGAGTCCGCGCCACCACGCGGAATTGGAAAACCGTGCTGGCCCTGCGGGACCTCTGCAAACTTGCGTGAACCCCCTCTTTCCTCAAATCCTGAAACGATGCCCGCCCCGCCGGTGACCGTCCGTTTCCCCTCCGGCTCCGACCACGCGGAGTGGCTGCGCATGCGTACCCTGCTGTGGCCCGATTGCCCCGGAGAGGACCACCGGCGGGAAATGTGCGGGTATGCCGGAGGAGGGAGCCGCGCTGCGGCTTTCGTGGCGGAGGACGGCTCCGGAACCCTCTGCGGCTTCGCGGAAGCGGCGCTGCGGGAAATCGCGGAGGGCTGCGATTCCCGCCCGGCAGGCTACCTGGAAGGCATCTACGTGCTCCCGGAATTCCGGGGCCGCGGCATCGGCAGGGCGCTGGCGGCAGCCGCGGAACGGTGGGCGGCAAGCCGCGGCTGCACGGAAATGGCATCCGACTGCCTGCACGACAACGAGGCCGGCATCCGCTTCCACCGCGGGATCGGCTACGAGATCACGGAGCAGTTGATCCATTTCCGCCGCAGGATCGGGCGGGAAGAACATGGGGAGTAAATCGCTCTCCATGCTAACATAACGGTTCGGAACCGAAAAACCGGACCAGTCCACTAAACCTCGCGCGTATGAGGACGTAACTGGCATGCACTCTTCCCATCCGATCCCCCTGCTTCTCACCGCCGCCGTCCTGGCGGCCGCCCCTTCCCTGCACGCCGCCGCCAAGGTGGCGAAGGGTCATGGCGAGGCCGACCAGGGCTTCAAGCTCGACCCGGTGCCGCCGCCGGCGCTGAACGACGCCGCGGCGAAAGCGACCTTCACCGTGGTGGACGGGGAGAAGGATGCCAACAGCGCCGAACCCGCGGTACTGGGCGACGGCAAGGTGCCGACCGGCGAAGACCAGCCGCGCGCGAATTTCTTCTTCGCCGCCGGCACGGAGGGCGGGCGGCTGGCCCTCGATCTGGGGGAAGTCATTTCCGTGAAGAGCGTGGGCAGCTACTCCTGGCACGGCGGCGGGCGCGGGCCGCAGATCTACAAACTCTACGCGGCCAGCGGCACGGCGAAGAATTTCAACGCGGCGCCGAAACGCGGTACCGACCCGAAATCCTGCGGCTGGGAACTGGTGGCCGAAGTGGACACCCGCCCGAAGAACGGCGGCGGCGGCGGCCAGCACGGCGTGGAAATCACCAACACGGGCTCCCGCCCGCTGGGCAACTACCGCCACCTGCTTTTCGACATCGCCCGGACCTCCAAGGATAGCCCGCACGCCAACACCTTTTTCAGCGAGATCGACGTGGTGGATGCCAAGGCGGCCACGCCCGAGCGCCTGAAACCCGCGGAAAAAATCGTCAAAACCTTCAAGTCCAAGGACGGGAAATACACCTACATCCTGAACACGACCAAGGCGCCGCAGCTCACGGAATGGTGCGAGAAGGAACTGATGCCGGTGATCGAAAAATGGTATCCGAAGCTCGTGGAGCTGCTCCCCAGCAACGGCTACCGCGCCCCGGACCAGGTGAGCTTCGAATTCAAGACGGACATGGGCGGCACCCCCGCCTACGCGGCGGGAAACAAGATCTCCCTGAGCGCGACCTGGTTCCCCGGCCAGCTCACGAACGAAGCCAAGGGCTGCGTGGTCCACGAAATGGGCCACGTGGTGCAGAACTACTGGCGCGCCCACCAGACGAACCGCAACCCGAAGCCCACCCCCGGCTGGGTCACGGAGGGCATCTGCGATTATTTGCGCTGGTTCCTCTACGAGCCGGAGAGCCGCGGCGCGGGCATCTCCCCGGGCCGCCGCGCGAACTACTCCGACAGCTACCGCACGACCGGCAACTTCCTGGACTGGGTGATCGACAAGAAGGACAAGGACCTGCTCCAGAAGCTCAACGCCGCCGCACGCGAGGGCAAATACGAGGAAAAGCTCTGGAAAGAGTGGACCGGCATGACCGTGGAAGAACTCGACGCGGAGTGGAAAAAGGCCATCGAGGCCGGGAAACGGGAGCAGAAGTAAGCCCCGCCGCCGGGCCCGGAGCGGCCTGAAACGATTGGACGAGCAGGGGTCCGCATGTTCCCTTGGCCGCATGAAATTCCCCCTCATGCTCGCCGGGGTCCTGGCCCTGGCTCCCTGCGCCTGCAAGAAGGAAAGCCCCGCGGAACAGGCGGACGCGCCGCCCAAGGCGCGCACCCGCGTGGCGGACCGCGACCTGCCGGAAAACCGCCGCCGGCGGCCCATGGAAGGGCCCGCGGGTGAAGAACTGGTCCGGACGGCCGAGGAAACCCGCCTGGCCCTCCATAAAGCCGGCTCGCAAGCCAGCGGGGCGGATATCGAAGTCCACCTGGCGGAGAGCATCGGCGACCCGGCGATGATGGAAAAAGCGAAGGAAAGGATCGCCTCCTTCGCGGAAGAAGCCGCGGCCGCGGAGCGCAAGCACGCGGAGGCCTTGGCCGCCGTCCGTCAGCGGCAGATGGACGACCCGCAGGACAAGGCTGTCTCCGCTTATGTCGCCTATCTCGATCAAATCGCACTTCTCCGCGCCAAGCAGGAGGAAATGGAAAACGTGCGGACCACCGGCGGCCCCGAAGCCCTGGCCGCCTTCACCGAGGAACTGAAAGCGGAAGCCGCGAAACTCCGCGAACTGCGCGCCGCCTGGGAAGCGGAGATGCCGGAGAAGTAAGGAGCTACCGGGACCACGCCCCCCGCAAGAATTGACCCCTTCCCCGGAGCGTTCGCATACCGAGCGCAGCCGGGAAAGGAATTTTGGCGCATTATGCTTCCTTGCGACGCCGCATGAGGCCGGCGGCACCTAGCAGAGCCAACAGAGCCGCCGAAGGCTCCGGCACCACATTGAAGGACGTCGGGAACCGAGTGCCGCCCGGCGCGATGTCAAACGTGCTCCCTAGGCTGAATCGACATTCACCGCAACCAGATCATGGTGGCTGCGAGGTGAAGG
>CBFGVD010000502.1:0-2968 GCA_965651965.1 uncultured Verrucomicrobiaceae bacterium
GCGGCGTGGAGATCTGCCCCATCTACGGTGCGAAGGGCTACGAGGACCGCGACCTCGAATTCCTCTCCGCGGAGTGGACCGCCGCGTACGCCCATGCCGCGAAGGAGGCGGCCCGGCTGGGGATGAAGCTGGACCTCACCACCGGTACCGGCTGGCCCTTCGGCGGCCCGCGGGTGGAGGAAGCCGCGGCTTCGGCCGCCCTACAAAACGTGAAGACGAGCGCGGAAGGAGGCCGCTCCTTCTCCCTCGAGCTGCCGCAGGGCACAATCCAGGTGCTGTCCGCCTGGCCGGAAGAAGGCCCGCCCCTGGACCTGCGCGGGAGTGTGAAAGAAGGCCGCCTGGAATGGACCCCGCCGGAAGGAAACTGGCGCATCCACGGGCTGGTCTCGAAACACGGCATCCAGAAGGTGAAGCGCGCCGCGCCCGGCGGGGCCGGATGGGTGCTTGATCCTTTTTCCACGGCCTCCATGAAAGCTTATCTGGAGCCCTTCTCCACGGCTCTGGATCCCTCGCGCGTGCCGCAGCCGCGGGCTCATTTCCACGATTCCTTCGAGTACTACGGCGCGACCTGGACGGACCGGCTCCTGCCGCGCTTCCGCGAGTTGCGCGGCTACGATCTGGCGGAGCAGCTCCCCGCCTTCCATGGCGAGGGCGATCCCGACACCGTCGCCCGCGTCCGCGCCGACTACCGCGAGACCATGGGCGAGCTCCACCGGGAATACCTCGCGGCCTGGCACGATTGGGCGCAGGCCCGCGGCAGCCTGACTCGGAACCAGGCCCACGGCTCCCCCGGCAACCTGCTGGACCACTACGCCGTGGCGGACATCCCGGAGACCGAGATCTTCCGCCATGTGGAGGACAAGCAGATCCCGATGCTGCGCTTCGCGGCCTCCGCCGCCCGGCTCCGCGGCGGCAAGCTGGTCTCCGCGGAGGCCTTCACCTGGCTGGACGAGCATTTCCGCGTGACCCCGGCGCAACTGAAGGAAGCCGCGGATTTCGTCTGGCTCGGCGGGGTGAACCACATCCTCTTCCACGGCATCCCCTACACGCCGGAGGACGCGCCGTGGCCGGGCTGGCTCTTCTACGCCTCCACCCACATGGGGCCGCAGGGCGGGCTGTGGCGGGATCTCCCGGCCTTCAATGCCTACATCGAGCGCGTGCAGACGGTCCTCCAGACCGGGCTCCCGGATACGGACTGCCTGCTCTATTTCCCGATGCACGACCTGTGGCAGGACGGCTCGGAGGGCCTGCCACTCTTCACGATCCACAATCAGGACCAATGGCTGCACGGTTCCCCGGCCTGGAACCTCGCCCGTGATCTGGAAAAGGCGGGGCTGAGCTACGATTTCATCTCCGACCGCGGCCTGGGCGCCCTTTCAAAGGAGGACCTCGCCACACCGGACGAACGCAAGCACCGGGCCATCGTGGTGCCCCGGACCCGCTTCATGCCGGTGGAGACGCTGCGGCGCTTGCTCGATCTGGCCGCCGCGGGAAACACGGTGATCTTCGCCGGGGGCATGCCGGAGGATGTGCCGGGGTTCGGGGCACTCGAAAAGCGCCGCGCGGAGCTGGCGGCGCTGAAGGCGGGCATCAGCGCCCGCGGCGTGCCGGGAGCGGTGATCGCCAAGGAAGGGCAAAAGGACTGGCTGGCCGGTCTCGGGGGGGAGGACCTGGCCGCAAAGGGCCTTTCCTTCGTCCGCCGCAAGACCGACGCGGGCTGGAACTACTTCATCGTGAACCGGACCGGAAAGGACATCGATGCGGAAGTCCGGCTGCGGCAGGCGGGGAAGCAGGTCGTGTTCTTCGATCCCTGGAGCCGCCGCGAGGGCCGGGCGGAGGTGAAGGAGGGAAAAGTCCGTCTCGTCCTCCACGCCGGGGAATCCCGCATCCTCCGCCTGTGCCGGGAGGCCCCGCCCGGCGGGCCGGTTTGGAAGGATTTTCTTCCTTCCGGCGAGCCGCAACCGCTGGCGGGGAATTGGCAGGTGGAGTTCATCGCGGGCGGGCCGCGGTTGCCCCCGCCCTACGAAACGTCAAATCTAGCCTCCTGGACCCTGCGCGGAGGGGAGGGCTACCGGGATTTCTCCGGCACCGCGCGCTACCGCCTCCGCTTCCGCACGGAGGATGCCTCCCCCGCCCTGCTCGACCTCGGCGGGATCGCCCACACGGCGCGGGTCCGGCTCAATGGAAAAGACTTGGGCACCTGCTGGGCCCCGCCGCACCGCCTGCCGACCGGCGAGGCGCTGAAGGCGGGCGAAAACCTGCTGGAGATCGAAGTAACGAACCTCGCCGCGAACCGCATCGCGGACCTGGACCGCCGCAAGGTGCCATGGAAGGCCTTTCACGAGATCAACTTCGTGAACATCGATTACAAGCCCTTCGACGCCTCCGGCTGGGAGCCCCTGCCCTCCGGCCTGCTGGGACCGGTGACGCTCCGGCGTTGACCGGAGCCGCCCGGTCCGGGTTTGCTGGGGACGGGTATCTCCGAAACAAACATGACCACCTGCATCGCCCTGCTACGCGCGGTCAATGTCTCCGCCTCCGGCAAAAACTCGATCCGGATGGCGGACCTGAAGCGCCTGCTGGAAGATGCCGGTTTCCAGAAGGTCAAAACCTACCTCCAGAGCGGCAATGCCGTCTTCCGCAGCCTGTCGGCGGACACAGCGAGGATCGCTCGGCAGATCGAGGCGAAGATCGCGGAGAGCCTGGGCCACGAGGTCTCCGTGCTGGTCCTTGCCGCGGAGGAGTTGGAAGCGCTCGCGGCGGATAACCCCCTGTGGCCGGAGGAAGGCGGGGAGCCCTCCCTTTTCCACGCCACCTTCCTTTTCGCCCCGGTTTCAAAGGAGCGCTTCGGATCCCTGCGGCTGCCCGCCGCGGAGGGCGAGCGCGCCGTGCCCGGAAAAGGGGCGGTACTGCTCCACTGCCCGCACGGCTACGGCCGGACGAAGCTGAACAACGCCTATTTCGAAAA
>CBFGVD010000503.1:0-2950 GCA_965651965.1 uncultured Verrucomicrobiaceae bacterium
GCCGGATCCTTCACGACCTCCCGGGTCAGGTCCTTGAAGGAACCGGTGGCGTGCCTGCGGAAGAGCTCGTTCTGTATCATCAGCAGCGCGGGCTGCCTCACCTTTTGGAAAGAGGTGGCGAAATGGTCGTGCCAGAAGAGCGCCATCTTCTCCCGCAGCGGCGCGCGGGTCGCGAGCATGCGGCGGAACCACCAGGCCTGGGCCTCCAGGGCGCGGGCGCGCTCCGTGCGCTGCTGCTTGCGGCGGAACTCGCGGCGGGCGCGGTCCGCCTCTTCCGGGCCCAGGTCGCGGGTCGTGCGGCGCATTTCGCGCGCCTGCATCGCGCGCTCCCGCATTTCCGAGGCGGCCAATTCCGGGTCGGCCCAATCGGGCAGGGGAAAGGCATCGGCGGCTTCCTCCGGGTGCAGCAGGGTCTCGACCGCCTTGCGGCGCCCGAGCGCATGGAAGGCCGAGATCTCATCCGGCGATCCGCCGAATCCGGCCCGGCGGAGCAGGTGCGCGGCTTCGAAGATCGTCCACTTTTCAGGTGCGGCTTGGAGCATGGCGGTAGGAGTCGCGTTGCGCTAAAAGGAACCTTCGCCGCGAGTCACGGTTGCGCAAGTTCTGCCCCCCAACGTGAAAATTCTTGAAGGACCACGGCGATGCAAGGTGTATCCCGGGCTCCGATGAAGGCACTCGCTACCCTTCTTTTCCTGCTCGGCGGCTGGGCCGCGGCCGAGGACAAGCCGAACCTGATCGTCTTCCTGGTGGACGACATGGGCTGGTAGGACACCTCCCTACCCTTTCTCCACGATGCAAAAGGCAAACCGGTCACCACGGAGCTGAACCGCCGCTACCGCACGCCGAACATGGAGGCGCTCGCCGCGCGCGGCATGAAGTTCACCCGCGCCTATGCCGACCCCGTCTGCACGCCCACCCGCGTGAGCTTGATGACCGGCAAGAATCCCGCCCGCCACAGGGTGACGAACTGGACCAACCCCGCCGGCACGGAGAACGGCGACAACGACGTGCCCCACTTGCGCTCCCCCGACGGGTGGCTGCGGAAGGGCATCGCCGAAGGGGAGGAAACCCTCCCCGCACTGCTGCGGGATGCAGGCTACCGCACCATCCACTGCGGGAAGGCCCACTTCGGCAGCCGCGGCACCTGGGCCGCCGACCCGCGCGGCATCGGCTTCGACGTGAACATCGCGGGCAGCGAGATCGGCCACCCCGCATCCTATTTCGCGAAGGACAACTTCGGCAAAGGCCCGAACCACGTGCCGGGGCTCGATTCATGGCACGGCAAGGACGCCTTCCTGACCGAGGCGCTGACCCAGGAACTCTGCGGGGCGATCGAAGCGGCGACCAAGGAAAAGAAACCTTTCTTCGCCTACATGGCGCATTACGCGGTGCATTCACCCTTCCAAGCGGACCCGCGCTTCGCCGCGAATTATCCGGACCTGCCGCCACCGGAAAGGGCCTATGCCACCTTGATCGAAGGCATGGACCGTTCGCTCGGCGATATCCTCGCGAAGCTGGAGACGCTCGGCATCGCGGAGGAAACCTTCGTCATCTTCCTTTCCGACAACGGCGGGGACGCTCCCATCCCGAACGACAAGCGTTATCCCGTGGTCTCCGGAAACGCCCCGCTCCGAGGCAAGAAGGCGATGCGCTACGAGGGCGGCATCCGCGTGCCGATGATCGCCGCCTGGGCGAAGCCCGATCCCTCCGCAGCGCCGCAAGCCGCTCTCCCGGTGAACGCCGCCTCGCGCACCGACGACCTGGTTTTCATCGCGGATCTCTTCCCCACGTTGCTGGGAATGGCCGGCGCGGAAGATGTCCCCGCCTTCGACGGCCACGACCTGCGACCCTATTTCAAGGGCGACAGCTCCTACCAGCGCCCGCAGTGGCTCGTGACGCACTACCCGCACGGCCACAACAACGACCACTTCTCCATCCTCCACGAAGGAAACTGGAAGTTCATCCGCAATCACGCCGACGGCTCGGCCGAACTCTACGACCTCGCCGCGGACCTTTCCGAATCGGAAAACCTCGCGGAGAAGGAAGCGGAACGTGCCGCGGCGATGTCCAAACGCCTGGAACAGCGGCTGGACGAATACGGCGCGCTGCGCTCCAAGCGGATCGCCGCGGGGAAATAGGTCCTGCCTCCCGCGGAAAAGGGGAGCACACGCGCCCTCGCGTGTCCCGGAGCGCGCTCCTTCTCTCCGGGCAATTTCAACCTCCTCACCGCTCCCCGGCCCTCCTCACTTCCCGAGGATGTACGCCAGCAGGTCCTTCAGTTCGTCCGGGTTCAGGCTGTTGATCAGCGCCGGGGGCATCGGGGAGACCGGGGAAACCGTCTTCCCCTTGATCTGATTCCGCTCGATCTCGACGGTCTGGCTGAAATCGAAGGGACTGGTGGCCACGATCCAGTGCTCGTCCTTCTCGTCGATCAGCTTGCCGGTCACCTGGGTGCCATCCGTCTTCGTGATCAGGTCGAAGGCATACTGGTCGGATACGACCTTGCTGGGATCGAGGATCGCTTCCGCCAGATCCCGCACGGTGAAGCGCCCGCCCAGCGCGCTGAGATCGGGCCCGGCGGCCCCGCCCTCCGCGCCGAAACGGTGGCAGGCGACGCAAAGGCTGGCCTGATACATCTTGCGGCCGTTTTCCTTGTCCCGCCCGCTCAGCCCCTCGTCGGCAAGCTTCACCACCTCGTCGATGGTCCACTGGCGGCCCGGTCCCTTTGCTTTCGGGAGATTTGCCAGCACGTTGGCAGGCGCGGCCGTATCCAGGCCGGCGATCCATCCGCGCTCTTCGGGAGTGGCATTGGCGAGCGTTTCCTTCCGCAGGTCCTCGATGAAGCCGCCGTAGCTGGCCCCGCCGCTCTTGCCGGAGAGCTTGCCGAACCAAGCGAAGAATCGCTTCCGCTCCTCCTGCGTCCACGGTCCTTTCACGGCACGCAGGCAAT
>CBFGVD010000504.1:0-2935 GCA_965651965.1 uncultured Verrucomicrobiaceae bacterium
TTGTGGAAGGCATGGGGCGGGAGGCCCGCGCCCTGGCCTACGACGTGATCTCGATTCCCGAGCGCCTGCCGCAATCCGCCGCGCTGGCGGCGGTGCGGACGCACTTGCGCCACATCATCGAAAAGCACCAGCCCGACGAGGTGGCGGTTGAGGGCATCATCTACGTGCAGTCCCACCGCACCGCGATCTCCATGGGGGCCGCGCGCGCCGCCGCGCTCATCGCCGCCGCGGACGCGGGGCTGAGCGTCTATGAATACGCGCCGATGAAGGTGAAGATGGCCGTGGTGGGCAAGGGCAAGGCGGACAAGCAGCAGGTCGCCTTCATGGTGCGCGCGCTGCTCGGCCTGGCGGAAACCCCGCCCCACGATGCGGCGGACGCGCTGGCCATCGGCCTGGCCCATCTCCAGGCCTCCGATCCGCTCAAGGCGAAGCTGCTGGAGCGGCGGCAGGTGTGAGGACCGGGCTCAGGCGCCGCCCCGCAGCTTTTCCGCCAGGAACCTCAGCAGCAGGGCCATGCAGACCCGCGCCAGTGCCGGATTGTAGCGCGGCCCCTCGTCGCGCAGGAAGGCGTGCGCGGCATTGAACTCGTGCCACTCGAAGTCCGCACCCGTCTCCTCCAGCGCACGGTGGATTTTCTCCCGGCCCTCCCGCGGGATATGCGGATCCTGCCTGCCCCAGACGAAAAGCAGGGAAGCATCCAGATCCCGGATCCGTTCCAGGGTGTCGTCGGCCTTGCCCGCGCCCAGCGTGGCCGAGTGGACATCCGTGGGGTAAAAGGCGGCGGCGGCGGAAATGCCCGCGTGACAGGCCGCGCGCAGGGCCAGGTGCCCGCCCAGGCAGACCCCGTGGCTGGCGATCCTGCCGGTGCAGCCTTCATGGCCGCGCAGCCATGTTATCAGCACGTCCACGTCCTCGTCGTAAGAAGCGAGTTCCTTCGCGTATTTCAGTTCGTTCCCGCGGTCCGAACCGGCCTGATCGTATGCCAGCACGGTGCCGGGTGCCTCGAATTCATGGTAAACCTCCGGGACCGCCACCAGGTAGCCCTCCCCCGCCAGCGCCGCCGCCATCCGCCGGATCGGCCCGGTGGCCTGGAAAATCTCCGAGAAGAAGATCACCGCGGGCACCCGCCCCGTGGTCACCGGCGCGAAGACATGCACGCGCATCGTGCCGCGGGAGGTTTCCAGATCGACATGAGTCTCGGTCAGCGTGGGCATGGCGGGACGATGCCCGGGCCGCCCGTCCGCGGGAAAGCGGAAAAGCCCGGGGCCTTTCCGGCGGCTGCCGCCTACCTCAATGAGGGGACGCGACAAGCCCTCCGGCCGCGGCGATAGTTGCCACTCATGCGTGTCCTGTTCCGATTGATTCTCGCCGTCTGCCTCGCCGCGACGGCGTGGTCGAAGCCCGTCCTCTACATCATCGGCGATTCCACCGTCCGCAACAACACCACCGGCCAGCGCGGCTGGGGCGACCCCCTGGTGGCGCATTTCGACCCCGCGGCGATCGAGGTGGTGAACCGCGCCATCGGCGGCCGCAGCAGCCGCACCTTCATCACGGAGGGCCGCTGGGACGCCGTGCTGGCGAACCTGAAGCCGGGCGATTTCGTGCTGATGCAATTCGGCCACAACGACGGCGGCCCGCTCAACGACGGCCGCGCCCGGGCCTCGCTCAAGGGCAATGGCGCGGAGACGGAGGAAATCGTCCGCAAGTCCGACGGCAAACGGGAAACCGTCCGCAGCTACGGCTGGTACCTGCGGAAATACATCGCCGACGCCAAGGCGATGGGGGCGATCCCCGTCGTGGCGTCCCTGATCCCGCGGAACATCTGGAAGGATGGCCGGATCACGCGCGCCGCGGGCGACTACGGGGCCTGGGCAAAGGCCGCGGCGGAAGAAGGCGGCGCGATCTTCATCGATTTCAACGCCCTGCTGGCGGACCGCTACGAGGCGCTGGGGCCGGAGAAGACGGCGGCGCTCTTCTGCGGAACGGATCACACCCATACCGGCCCCGCGGGGGCGGATTTCAATGCGGAAACGATGGCCGGGGCTTTGCGCGCTACTCCGCTGGGGGCCTACCTGCTGCCTGCGGAGGCCTGGCTGCCGCGGATCTTTTCCGATCATATGGTTCTCCAGCGGGACAGCTCGAATCCCCTGTGGGGCCGCGCCGCGCCGGGAGCGGAAGTCACCGCCGCCATCGCGGGCAAGCGGGTGCACGCCACGGCCGGCCCGGACGGCGGTTTCCGGCTGGAGCTTCCCGCCCTGCCCGCGGGTGGACCGCACGTTTTGTCGATCAAGGCCGGAGCCGCGGAGCGCGTGATGGAGGACGTGATGATCGGCGAGGTCTGGCTCTGCTCCGGGCAATCGAACATGGATTTCACCCTGGCCCCCACGGCGAAACGCTATTTCGCGGGCGTCACGGATTGGCAGCAGGAAGTCGCCGCGGCGCGGGACCCCGGGCTGCGGATGTTCACCGCGGAGTGGACCCTGCGGGAAGAGCCCCAGCCGGACGTGGAGGGCCGCTGGGCGGTCTGCACGCCGGAGACCGCGGGGGATTTCTCCGCCGTGGCCTACTACTTCGCCCGGAAGTTGCGGGAGGAGCTCGGCGTGCCGGTGGGCCTCGTGACCTGCGCCTACGGGGCCAGCACCGCGGAAGCCTGGATCAGCCCGGAGAAACTGGCGGCCAATCCCTCCTTCAAGCCCCTGAGGGATGCCTTCGCCAAGAAGATGCTGGCCTACCGGGACGACCCCGCCGCGCTGGAGAAATACGGCAAGGCGCTGGAACGCTGGACCGCCGCCGGGAAGAAGGGCCGGGGGCCGAAGCACCCGGACCCGGTGCAGGACCAGCACAACCCCGGCGTGCTCTACAACGGCATGATCGCCCCGCTCGCACCCTACGGCATCCGCGGAGCGATCTGGTACCAGGGGGAATCGAACGTCGG
>CBFGVD010000505.1:0-2917 GCA_965651965.1 uncultured Verrucomicrobiaceae bacterium
CGGGGCCTGGCTGGTGGGGCCGAGGAAAAGGCCGGAAAAGAGATACGAAAGGCCGGGGTGATGCTGCCAGTAGGTGATGAGGCTGCGGAGCAGGCCCGGCTTCCGCAGGAACGGGCTGCGCTCCGGCGTCTCCCCGCCGAGGGTCACGTGATTGCCGCCGCCGGTCCCGGTGTGGCGGCCATCGAGCATGAATTTCTCCGTGCCCAGCCGGGTAAGGCGGGCGGCCTCGTAGAGCGTCACGGTGTTCTCCACCAGATCCCGCCAGTTGGTCACGGGATGGACGTTCACCTCGATCACGCCGGGATCGGGCGTCACTTTGATCCGCTCCACGCGGCGGTCCCAGGGCATCTCGTAGCCTTCGATCACGACGGGGATTTTCAGCTTAGCGGCGATGTCCTCGACCGCTTCCAGCAGGCCGAGGTAGTGCTCCAGATGGGTGACGGGGGGAAAGAAGACGTGGAGCTTCCCCTGCCGCGGCTCGAAACAGAGGGCGGTCTGGGTGACACCCTTGGCTTTCCCGGAATCCGCGGCACGCGGCGCGGCGGGCACGATGCCCTCCGCCGTCTGGAGGGTGCGGCCGGCGGGGAGGAAGGAGCCGTGATCCGGCAACGCTTCCGCCGGCTCCAGCGGCGAGGCTTCCAGCAGGGCTTCCTCCTTGTCCGCATCTTCCGGAGCCTTCGGCAGCGCATCGAGCGGGAGGCGGAAGCCCATCGGCGAACCGCCGGGAATCAGCGACATCCGCCCCCGGCGGAAGGTCCACTCCGCGCTCCGCCACATTTCCTGCTCCGCATCCCACTCCAGCGGCAGCGCGAAGCCGCTGGGCTTGGAAAGGCCGCGATCCAACAGCGCGGCGAGGTAGCGGCGCTCCAGCGGGTCGTCGAGGTCGGCGGCATAGGGATCGACGTTCGGGGGCAGCGTGCTTTCGCGCCAGGCGTAGTAGAAGGCGTCTTCGAATCCCGCGATCAGGTGGGCCTGGTCGCAGCCGAGCCGATCCGTGACCTGCATGGCGAAGCGGCGCGCATCCTCGATGCCGTGGCCCGGGTCGGAAGCCGGGTCCGCCAGCAGGCGTTCGTCCTTCCAGAGCGGCTGGCCGTCCTTCCGCCAGATCACGGTGTAGGCCCAGCGCGGCAGGGGCTCGCCCGGGTACCACTTCCCTTCCCCGTAGTGGAGCAAGCCGCCGGGGCCGAAGACCTCCTTCAAGCGGCGGAGCAGGCCGAGCGCGAGCTTGCGCTTCGCCGGGCTGTCCGCGGTGATGTTCCACTCCGGGCCCTCCATGTCATCCACGGAGACGAAAGTGGGCTCCCCGCCCATAGTCAGGGCCACGTCCCCGGCCCGGAGCCGGGCGTCCACCTGCTCACCCAGGGCGTCGATGGCGGCCCACTCGCTGTCCGAGTAAGGCTTCGTCACGCGCGGGTCCTCGTGGACGCGCTTGATCTCGTTCGCCCAGAGGAACTCCGTCCTGCACTCGTCCACCGCGCCGACGACCGGCGCGGCGCTGGCGGGCTCCGGCGTGCAGGAAAGCGGGATATGCCCCTCCCCCGCGAAGAGACCGGAGGTCGGATCCAGGCCGACCCACCCGGCACCGGGGATGTAAACCTCCGCCCAGGCGTGGAGATCGGTGAAATCCTCTTCAGGGCCGGAAGGTCCGTCGAGCGACTCCTGGTCCGGCTTGAGCTGTACCAGATAGCCGGAGACGAAGCGCGCCGCCAAACCGAGATGCCGCAGCACCTGCACCAGCAGGTAAGCGGAGTCGCGGCAGGATCCGGTGCCGCGGGCGAGGGTCTCCTCGCAACTCTGGACCCCCGCTTCCAGGCGGATCACGTAACCCACCGCCCGGTGGACGCGGAAATTCAGGTCCACCAGGAAATCGATGGTCCGGCGCTTTTCCCGCGGCACGCCCGCCAGCCACTCCATCAAATGCGGGCCGCTCTCGGAGGTCTGCAGGTAGGGGGAAAGCTCGTGCTTGAGATTCGCCGGGTAGGAGAAGGGGAATTCCTCCGCATACTCCTCCAGGAAAAAGTCGAAGGGATTGATCACCGTCATGTCCGCCACCAGGTCCACGACGATCCGGAGGCTCCGCGTTTTCTCCGGGAAGACGACCCGCGCGTTCCAATTCCCGAAGGGGTCCTGCTGCCAGTTGATGAAGTGGTTCGCGGGCTCGATCCCGAGCGAATAGGCGAGCACCGGAGTACGGGAATGCACGCAGGGACGCAGCCGGATGACGTGCGGGGAGAGACCGACCTCGCGGTCGTAACGGTACTCGGTGACGTGATGGAGGCCGACGCGGATAGCCATGGGTAACATCCATGAAGCGCCAGCCATGCCAACCGATGCAAGGACCGAAGCATGGCGGCACCGGCACCGCCGGGGACACGGTGCCGTATTTTCCCGCCGCCGCTTGAGAGAACGCGGATCTTTCAGCCGTTTTCCGCCACAAGATTCGCGGCGGGGCTCGCTTTTGCCGGGAAATCCGCTTTCATCTACCCGTCGCACACCATGAACAGGTCCAATCCCTTCAAGCGCCTCTTTTTCTGGCTGTCCGGCGCGGGCACCGAAACCCTGGAGCAATGCCCGAACTGGGAACAACGCAAGTACGTGGCCTTCGGTGCCACGGTCCTGGTTCCCTGCGCCTTCGCCTTCATCGCCTGCGCCTACGCGCTTTCCACGCTCACGGACAATCCGCGGGTGATCTACCCGGTGGCGGCCGTATGGGCCTTCATCATCCTGACTATCGACCGCGCCCTGCTCGCTGGCTACCGGCCTTTCCTGTCCTGGTGGCGGAAGATGTCGCAATTTTCCCTGCGCCTGGTGGTGGCGATCCTGATGGGCCTGACCATCGCCCACCCGCTGGTGCTGCTGCTTTTCCGGGACACGATCCAGACGGTGGTGGAGGAAGAACGCTCGCAGGAGATCGCCG
>CBFGVD010000506.1:0-2892 GCA_965651965.1 uncultured Verrucomicrobiaceae bacterium
CGGGAGACCTCGATCGATGCGATGCTTGCAGCCGGAGGCGCCCGGGCCCTGGCGGTGACCGGCCCGGTCCTGACGGCGGAGACGGATGTGAATGTCATCCACGGGGCTTTGCGCCGCTTGAAGGAGATCCCGGGGGATGAGTCCCTCAAGATCGCGGCCTCTTTCCTGGACCGGGAGGACGAGGATCTGCTCGTTTCCGCCATCCAGGCCTGCCTGAAGCTCTCCGGAGGAGATCAGAACAGTTTCGGGATGTCCGGCATGATCCTGCCCCGGGGGGGCTCCGCTTCCGCCGGGGCGAAGGAAGAGGTGGAAACGGCGATCCTGCGTATTCTGGGCGATCCCCGCTGGCGGGTGCGCACCGCCGCGCTGGAATACGTGGCCGGCACGAAGATGAGCGCGGCGAAAGACCGCTGCGTGGAGATGCTGGCCGATCCGGACGAGTTCGTGCGCTTCAGCGCGATCAAGGCGGCCGCCGTGCTGCGTGCGGAAGGGGCGGTCCCCAAGCTCAAAAAGATGATGATGGACGACCCCGGGATGACGGGGCCGGTCTTCGAGGGATATTCCGCCCTGGGGCAGACCCCGGATGAGGAAATGCTGGCCAAGCTGGATGCCTCCCCGCCCGATGCCCGGCTGGCAGCGGTGCGTGCCGCCGAGGCGGGCGGTACCCTCATGCCCGTGGCCTTGCGGCTCGCCGCGGACCGGGATGCGGACGTCTCCTGTGCCGCGATCCGCTATCTCTCCGCAGCCGAGGACAGGGTGAAGACCGCCCGGGTCGCCAGCGTGCTGGTGGAAGCGCTGCGGTCCGGCGTGCCGGAGAAGCGTGCCGCGGTGCTGGATCGCCTCAGCCTGCCGGCTCCCCGCGGAAGCCAGGCGATCGATCCGGAATTGTTGGCCGCCATGGGCCGCTACACGAAAACTCCGGGAGAGAAAACGGCGCTCGATCCGATGTACGAGGCATTCTTGACCGCCGCCGGCAAACAGGCGGAGCGACCTGCCGCGGCGGAGGTGAAGGTGATCCCCGGTGCCCAGGGAGAACTGCTGAAGGCGCTGGCGGAGGTGGCGGGAGGGGATGCCCCGGAGTCCTTCCGCGCCGCGCTCTGCCTGGCGCGGGCGGGAGATGCCGCGGGGTTGAAAGTCCTGATCGCGCGGCTGCCGCAGCTATCCACCGCGCAGCGGGCCGCCATCGCGGAGCAGCTCTACAATCCATCCCGGAAGGAAGCGCTCGAATTGCTCCGCCTGCTCCTGCGCGATCCCGTCGCGGAGATCCGCACCGCGGCGGCCCAGTCGGCGCTCTCGAACGATGATGCCCCGGCCTTCCTGACCATGGTACTGGAAGAACTGGCGGCCCCGGATGCGAAGCTCCAGCCGTACGAGATCTATTCGTACCACCTGGAATCGCTCGCGAGGCAATCCAAGACGGGAAAGTATCTCCGCTCCTGGGCGCGGGAGGTGATCGGCCGGGAGGACGCCCCCGCGCCGGCCCGGGTGCTGGCTTTGATCACGCTCCGGTACGATTTCCCCGCTTCCGCGGCGGAGCCTGTCCTGCGGCTGGCGAAGGGTTCCCCGGACCGCTGGGTCCGGCGCGCCGCGTGGTATGCGCTGGGGAATTCCAAGTCATCCGCCTTCCGGGAAAACGTGGCCGCGCTCGCGGCGGATCCCGCACCGCAGGTGCGGGCCGTGCTCCCGGAGGTGGTGTGCCGCGCGGATTCCGCCTGGCAGCATCGCTTCGACGACGTGCGGGGCATGCGGGACAGCTCCTGGTATTCGGATCGGGGGAAGCGGCGCTTGCTGCCGGAGGTGCGCGAGCAACTGGCGAAGCTGGCAGCGGGCGATCCCGTGCCCGAGATCCGCTTCGAGGCCATGCTCACCTTGCTCTCGCAGGGGCAGCCGGTGGATGCGGAGGCCCTGGCCGCGCTGATCCCGCGCCAGCCGGAGGAAAGCAATGCTTCCGCCCGGATCGGAGATTGGATGGCCGGGAACGCGCGGAAGCTGGGCCCGGGACTCGCTCCGGTGGCGGCGGCCCTCGACGGCTCGAAGCTGCAATCCGGCGAGATGGAGAGCATCCTGGCCGCCGTGGCCCCGGCGGGCGGGGGGGATGCCGGTTTCGCCAGCTTCGCGGCGCTGGCGAGCGGGGCGGCGGCCGCGGGGGAGGCCCCGCAACAAGCGGCGGCGGAGGAGGCGGAAGACGAGGAGGCCGCGGAGGAAGAGGCCCGGAGCTCGCTGAAGCTGGTCTATTTCTACAAGCCGGGCTGTGCCGAGTGCGAGAAGGCGAAGCAACTGATGGAAACCCTTTCCAAGGACTTCCCCCTGATGGCGGTGGAAGAATACAACATCACCGAAAGCCGCGGCACCCTGCTGAACCAGGCGCTCTGCTCGCGCTTCCAGGTGCCGGCCCTCAAGCACACCGTCTCCCCCGCGATCTTCACCCAGGGCGGCTACCTGGTGAAAGAGGACATCGGGCCCCAGGCCCTGGGCAAGCTCCTGGCCGCCACGGCGGAGATGCCGCAGGACGATTCCTGGAGCGTGGTCGCGGAACCGGAGATCGCCGCCGCGGCGCAGGCGGTGGAGAAGCGGATCGATACGATGACCCTGCCCCTGGTGCTCGGGGCGGGCCTGATCGACGGCATGAATCCCTGCGCTTTCGCGACGATCATCTTCTTCCTCTCCTACCTGCAGGTGGCGCGCCGCACGCCGCGGGAAATGCTGATGGTGGGGGCGGCCTTCATCCTGGCGGTCTTCCTGGCGTATTTCATGGCCGGACTGGTGCTCCATGCGGTGCTGGAAAAGATCACCGCGCAGGTCTCCGGCATCCGGAAATACCTCGACTGGGTTTTCGGCGGGCTGGCGATCCTGGCCGCCCTGCTGTCCTTCCGGGATGCGATCAAGGCGAAA
>CBFGVD010000507.1:0-2892 GCA_965651965.1 uncultured Verrucomicrobiaceae bacterium
CCGATCAACCGCGAGAAGGAGTTCTTCGACCGTTTCGGGTCCTATCCGAACGGGGAAACCAGCGTCCTCTCCACCACGAGCTGGGACAATTATTCGATCGGCGCGAAGCAGTGTGCCATGCGGCTGGATGTCACGGGTGTGGCGAGCGCGACGGATCCAACGCCCACGATCCTGCGCTTCACCTACCGGGTGGGTGCCGCCGGCGGGACCGAGGGACTTTTCATCTACAAGCCGAGCGACTACGCGGGCCTGCAAATGTCCCTGTACACCGGCTTCACGAAGGTGGGAGACGAAAACGACACGGCGACCTTCACCCAGCCGATGGACGTGGCCTACGGGGATTCCGGAGCGTGGTATTACAAGCGGGGGCTCATCGGGACGGTGGAATTCAACAACGATACCTTCGGCGATCCGAAGGTGGGGACCTTCAAGGCGGCGTACGCCCGGCCGGCGATTCCCTTCGACGTGAAATTGCTGCACGGCACCAAGCGTTCGATCGCGGTGTATCCGGAGCGCTTCCCCGATTTCGTGACCGCGCTCGGGGGCAGTTCCGCGGCTTACAACCACTCCGTGGCGGTGAACGTGGACTACACGCCGGCGGGCTTGAACAACGTGGCCTACAAGCCGCAGATCCCCTGCACGGAGAACGACTACGGGGTACTGCTCTACGAGTGCGACGACCTGACGGAATATACCAAGGGCTTTTCCCTTGTGACGAACATGCGGCTCTACATCGGGGACGACTTCAACATCGTCTCCACGCCGCCGCCGGTGGCGGGCCTGGCCTCTCCCTACTACCCGCCCGCGTCGCTTTTCGCGCCGGAGAAACGCTACGGGACGGATCTGGACCCCTTCGAGGTGAAGATCAAGGGGCAGCTAGGCCATCTGGGCGGAGACGGGGCGAAGGTCCACCTGCTGGATTTGAAGATGGCGAGCGAAACCAACGCGGCCGCCGAGAAGATCGATGTGAACCTGCGCCCGATCACGCACCCGGTGGAACTCCCGCCGATCACGATGATGAACTGGCTGGTGACGATCGAGGAGCGGCGGAAGGAATTCTACCCGGCGAACTGAAGGGGGTCGCTCATTCCCCCGCGTAGAGCAGGCGGCCGCAGCTTTCGCACTGCACGCCTTCCGTGCCGGAATTCACCTTCACCAGGGTGGAGGCCACGAGCTTGATGTGGCAGCCGCTGCACTTGCCGCCGGAGACGGGGACCAGGGCGAGGCCGTTTTTGGTTTTCAAAAGACGCTCGTAGAGGGGCATGAGCGATTCCGGCGCCGCGGCGGCGAGTTTGTCCCGCTCCGCCTGCACCTCGTCCCGCTCGGCGGAAATGCGCTCCCGGCGGGCGGCGAGGGCGGCCAGGTCTTCATCGACGAGTTTCTTCGTCCGGGCGAGGGCCTGCTCCGCGGCGGCCAGCGTGCCGCGCAGGGAATCGGCGCGCTCCATCAGCTCGAGCTCCTTGGTTTCCAGGCCGTCCACTTCCTTCTCGTAGCGGGTGATTTCGTGGCCCAGTGCCTGGTATTCGTCGTTTTTGCGGGTTTCGAACTGCTGGGTCTTGAGGCGCTGCACGGTGGTGCGCCGGGTGCCGGCATCCAGTTCGATTTTCTTGATCTCCACCTCGTTGGCCATCAGCTCGTCCTTCGCCTTGCGCACGGCGGCCTCGTCGCCGGCCAGGCGGTCCTTCGCCCGGGCCTCGTCCTTCGGGATGCGGTCGAGGTCTTCCGAGAGAGTGCGCAGGCGGCGGTCGCGGTCCTGGAGTACCAGCACGGCTTGGATATTGGGAGACATGGGCCGTTGTTAGCCCCGGGGGAGGGCGGCTGCAAGCCCCGTCGCTTGCACGGATACCGGGTTGCATTGCGGACTTCTTCCGCCAATGATCGCGCATCTCATGGATGACAGACATAGCGACCCCGAGAAACTACCGATCCGTTGCCCGGGCTGCGGCCAGCGTTTCAAGGTGGGTCTGGAATTGAGGGACCGGATGGTGGAGTGCGGGACCTGCGAGCATCGTTTCCGGGTCAATGACGAGGTGGTGGTGCGGCAGAAGAAATTCTACCCCGGAGAGCGCCGGGACATGTCGCTGGAGCGCTTTTCCCGGATTCCGAAGCGGGCGGACCTGCCCTCGAACTTCCGGACGGTGCAGTATGCGCAGGAACCGGTGCACAGCGAGATCCAGCCGGTCTCGCCCGCGCGGATGGTTTTCGGGTTCACGGCGGTGACGGCGGTGGTGGTGGTCGCCTTGATCCTGGTCTTCGGCGGTGCGCCGGGCGGGATGCTGGACGGGGCTTCGCAGGTGAAGCGGCTGATGCTTGCGGGGTTCACGACGCTGGTGGCCGCGGTGTTCCTGCTGGCGGCGAATCCGCAGTCCCGGCGGAAGGCGCTTTTCGGAGCGCTGCTGTGCGGGGGAGCGCTGCTTTCCTTGCCTTTCGTCTTCACGGAAGGAAACCAGCCGGTGGATGCCCCGGTAGCGAGCGTGCGGCCCGGGCAAGGGCCGGCCGCAGCGGAAGACGCCGATTCTCCCGAGGCGCGGCTGGAGGAACTGAAAAACGAGATCGGCACCGAGCCCCTGGAACGCGAGATCGCGAAATTCGCCGATTCCCCCGCCGCGGACGGGAGAACCGCCGCGGGAATCTGGCTGAGGGAACTGCGGGAGTATCACAAGCTGCAGATCGAAAAATACGTCGAGCGGAACACCGGGGCGGACCCCTCGAATTCGCATGTCTATTCGCGGAGAAACGGCTACCTGATGGTGGTCTCCGGCGTCTCGGAGGATCTCTCGGAATTGGCGCGGCTGTGCGAGCGCTTCGGCGAGGTGAACCGGACCATCGAGCCGCTGCGCGTGATCGAGGTGACGGTGAACAACGACAGCTTCGTGGAAGGTGCGCTGGACA
>CBFGVD010000508.1:0-2860 GCA_965651965.1 uncultured Verrucomicrobiaceae bacterium
CACTTCCGCATGCCCGGCGGCGGCCCGCACCTGGAGACCCGCGTGCTCATCCACGGTACGGACGGCGCCTGGGGCGGCGTGACCTACAAATGGCGGGCGGACCAGACGGAGGCGGACCTGTTGGAAGAAGGAGCCACCGAAACGATCATGTTCGGGGAGGAGGGCGCGGAATACCTCTACCCTTCCCGGACCCAGTGCAATGTCTGCCACACCGGCACCGCGGGCCCGGTGCTCGGTTTCCGCACGCGGCAGCTTAACCGCGACCAATTCTACCCCGCCACCGGGCGCACGGCCAACCAGGTGGAGACCCTCAGCAAGCTCGGCTTCATTCCCGAAAACGTGTCCGAGGTGGACCTGGCGAACACGATCACCTCCGCCGACTTCCGCGACCCGGAAGTACCGGACGAGCACTATGTGCGCTCCTATCTGGATGCCAACTGCTCCCACTGCCACCAGCCGGATGGGAACCGGGCCGCGATCGATGCGCGCCTGACCACCCCCCTGTCCCGGCAGGGCCTCATCTTCGAGCAACTCATCGACCCTATCGGCCTGGAGGACGGCTACGTGGTGAAGCCCGCCTCCCCGGGGGAATCCGCGCTTTATCTGCGCGTGAATTCCACCGGCCACATCGCCATGCCGCCGCTCGCGAAGGGCAGGATCGACCATGCCACCGTGGAGGTGCTGGAGCGTTGGATCCTCTCTCTCGACCCGGCGGGCTACCACGCCCCGGACACCTCCATTTCCTGGGTGGGCGCACCGGAGAGCGTGGACAGCGTGGAGGATATCGACCTCTCCGGCACCCTGGTTCATGCCGGGAGCTGGGGCGGCAGCGCGCAGTCCGTCGCGGCCGGGGGAGAAACCATTCCCTTCGCTTCCGGCAACACGCCGGATGCCACCGTAACCTCCGCCGGATCGGTCTTGTTCGGTTCCAGCGGCAGCGAGGGCTTCAACGAACCCGCGGGCTTTCCTTCCGCCTTCGATCACGTGCTGGACGGCTTCGCCTACGACGGCCCGAACCCGAAGGAACTCGTGCTGAACGGGCTCCAGCCGGGCCACGTTTACCAGATCCAGCTTTTCGCCTCGGACGATCGCGCCTGCTGTGCCGGCCGCACCCAGATGTGGAGCGACAGCGCCACCGCGGGCACCGGGAACGAGACTCCCGTCTTCACCCATGGGGATAGCACTTCTTCCATCGGCCGCTTCACCGCGGACTCTTCCAGCAAGACGATCTACGGCCACGGTACCGGCCAAAACCAGAATATCCTCAACGGCTACGTGCTGCGGGACATTTCCGCCACCGGCGACAGCGACGGCGACGGCATCCCGGACTGGTGGGAAGACTGGCAGGGCCTCGACAAGAACGACCTCGCCGACGGCACCGGCGATCTCGACGGCGACGACCTCAGCGGCTTCGACGAATACGTCCTCGGCACCGATCCCCGGAACGCCGACACCGACGGCGACCAGGTCAACGACGGCTTCGAGGCCGATCCGGCGGTCGGCACAGACCCCCTCCTCGCCGATACCGACGGCGACGGCCTGGACGACTACGCGGAAATCAACGGCCCGACCGATCCGCTCGATCCCGATACGGACAACGACGGCGTGCCGGACGGCCTGGACCTCGGCCCCGTGGATCCCGCCAGCGATACCGACGGCGACGGCCTCGCCGATTCCCAGGAAGCGATCCACGGCGGCGATCCCCTCGATCCCGATACGGACCGCGACGGCCTCGCGGACGGCGTGGAAACCAATGTCCACGACACCCTCGCCGATAACCCCGATTCGGACGGGGACGGCTTCCCGGACGGACTGGAGATCGCCCGCGGCAGCGACCCCGGAGACGCGGCGGACATGCCCTTCCTCCCGCGCCACACCGTCCTCGGCACCGGCACCTCCGCCCTCCTCGGCGGCGACCTGACCGACCCGGAAAACAACGGCAGCGACTCCACCCCCGCGGGATCGGGCTTCAACTGGGCATCCATCACCGCCTCCGACGAGGCTTACTTCCACGGCTCGGGCAACGTGGAGGGCGCCTTCGATGTCTTCGACAACAAGGTCGGCGGCGGCGAGGCCAAGTGGTGCTGCGACGGCGGCTCCCAATTCGTGACCGTGGAAATGACCGGGGACGTAACCCTGACGCATTTCACCATCACCTCCTCGAACGATTCCCCCCTGCGTGACCCGCGCGTGTGGACGATCTCCGGCTCGAACGACGGCGTGGACTTCACGACGATCTATGCCGCCGCGGATCCCGCGCGCGCTCTGTGGACGGAGCGGGATCAGGTGATCCGCATCGACCTGCCAGCACCCGCGCCGAAATACCGCTACCTGCGCTACGCCGTCTCCGCCACCGGCGGGCCCGACCATGCGCTCGGCGAGATCGAGTACTTCGGCCAGCTTGATCCCGCGGATTCGGACGGCGACGGCATGCTCGACCTCTACGAGACCCGCTTCGGCTTCAATCCCGCCGATCCCGCCGACGGCACCCTGGACCGGGACGGCGACGGCCTGGCCAACCATCAGGAAGCCCTGGCCGGCACGAATCCGGATCACGCGGACACCGATTTCGACGGGCTTGAAGACGGCCTGGAAATCGCAAGCCAGAGCGATCCGCACCTCGCCGATACGGATGGGGACGGCATCTCCGACCCCGTGGAAGTCTCCCGCGGCAGCGATCCCCGCAGCGCGGGCAGCCTGCCGGACTTCACCCCGGTGACCTGGGGTGCACCCGCGAATATCACCGGCTCCCCGGCGGATTTCCGTAACGGCGGGACACTGGTCTATGCGTGGACCGGCGGCGTTTCCCCCGTGCCCGTCGCGGCGCTGGGCATCACCTTCCGGCCGGGACCCTCGCTCG
>CBFGVD010000509.1:0-2858 GCA_965651965.1 uncultured Verrucomicrobiaceae bacterium
GTGCCACCGGCCGGACTCGAACCGGCACGCAGGTTACCCTGCAACGGATTTTAAGTCCGCGGCGTCTACCGATTCCGCCACGGTGGCATTTCCCGTGTCATTCCACGACCCGCGCCGCGGAGCATGCCCGAAGGCGGGTCCGAGTCTAGACTTCATGCCCGAAAAGGATCGCAGGCGGCTCGGCGCGGAGCCCCGCGATCAGCTGCGGCGACGACCTGCGGACCCGGCCCGGGAGGTCCCCTGGGAGTCCGCCGCCGTCGCCGTTCAAGCGTCCCGCGGATCCGCGCCGCGGTTCCCGCATCATGGATGCTCCGCCTTTTTCCCGGCGGCCGGTCAAAACCGGCTGACATTCAATTCCCGCGAAACACCGCGGATTCCCGCCGGAAATGCTTCTGCCGCTTGATGAATCGGAAAGCCGGGGATACTTTCGGGGGATGGAGACGCTAGAGAGCCTGCGCGCGAAGTTCATGGATTCCCAGCCGGCCCCCTTGCCGGCAGAAGCCTACGAAGCGAATGATCCACGGTCCGGACGCCGCCACAAGCGGACCCTGCGGGAAAGCCATGCCATCCCGAAGTGGGGCTGGTGGGTCATCGGTACCGCGCTGCTCGTGGTGGGTGGAGCCGCCGCCTTCATATACTTCGGGGAAGAAGCCATCGTCGCCTCCATGCCCGCACTTTTGCTCTGGCTCGGCTTTGCCGTGGTCGCGCTTGCGGCGCTGGTGGTTTATTTCCTGCCTGCGGTCATCGCGATGAATTACCGCGTGCGCCGTTCCGGGGCCATCACCGTCATGAATCTCCTCCTCGGCTGGACTTTCATCGGCTGGGCTCTCGCCCTGGTCTGGTCGATCGCGGAGGTGGAGAGCCGCTGAATCCGGCTTCGCCCTTACAGGCGGCCCGCCGCCTTGATATCGAGATAGGCATTTGCCAGCGCCACGGGGAATTCCTGCGCCGGCACATCCAGCGTCAGGATGCCGAAGCCCTGGAGCGTGGCCAACACCTCGGCCCGCTCCGCATCGTAGCGCTCCGCCGCGGCGAAGCGCAGCGCGTCGGAAAAAGTCTCCACCGGCCGCTTCCGTGCATCCTCCACCGTGCGTTCCCGCAGGCTGGCCAGCAGCACCAGATGCTTGGAACGCAGCGTCCGCAGGGCGGGCACGATCTCGGAGGCGTCCTCCCCGCGCAGGTTTGTCATCACCACCACCAGCGCGCGGCGCTTCTGCCGTGCGAGCAGGCGCTCCGCCGCCGCGCTGAAGTCGCTCGGCTCCGCCGTCGTCCGGTAGTCGAAAAGGTGGTTCAGCAGCACGGACATCGAGTGCGCTCCCTTCACCGGCGGCAGCCAGCGGTCGGTCCCGCCGAAGGCCTGCACCCCCGCCTGGTCGCCCTGCCGCAGCGCAACGTAGGAGAGCAGCAGCATCGCGTTCAGACAGTGGTCGAATTGCGGCAGCTCCCCGTCCATCGCCCGCATCCGCCGCCCCGTGTCCGTCAGGAAAATCACCACCTGGTTCCGCTGCTCCTGGTACTCCCGGCTGATCAGGGCCAGCCGGCGGGAGCTCGCCTTCCAATCGATCTGCGAGAGCGGATCTCCCTCCCGGTACTCCCGGAGCTGGTGGAAATCCCGGCTGCTCCCGGCGAAGGCCTTCCGCACGATCCCCATCTGGTCCGGCCGGTGTTGCAGGGAGAGCAGCGCGAAACGCAGCACCGGCTCGTAGTCCGGATACACCCGCACCTCCTCGTTCTCCCCCACGAGATACTTCTTCCGCCACAGGCCCAGCGGCGAGACCCGGCGGATGTGGATCTTCCCGAAGCGGGCGATCCCCCGCTCGATGATCCGCACCGGGTGGCCGAGCCGCGCTTTCCCCGCCGGCGGGATCGTCCCGCTCCAGGGCATCGCCCCCGCCTCCGCGCCCGGCGGGGTGCCGTCGAAACGCTCCAGCCGCGCGCGGACTCTCCCCGGAGTCCGGATTTCCCGACGCACCTCGGAAGCCTCTCCCACCGCGAAGCGCCCCGGCAGGCGCCGGGCCGCCTCCGGCCTGGCCAGCCGTGCCAGCACCACCGCGTCCGCCGCCGCCACCAGTGCCGCCAGCACTCCTGCGGACCACCACCAGGTCATCACGCGCGGGGTCAGCGCCGCAAGCGCGCCACCGCCCTCCTCCGGCGCGAAGCCCGGCCACGCGGAAACGAGCAGGCCCAGCAAGGCCCACGCAGCCACGATTCCCAGCATTCTCCCGGTGGGGCTCATCGTCTTCCCTCCTACTGCCGCGGTGCGGGTACGGATTCCACGATCGTTTTCAATACCTCGTCCATCGATTGCCCGCCGATCGCCACCTCCGGCGCGAGCTGCACCCGGTGCCGCAGCACCGGCAGGGAAGCCGCCTTGATATCGTCCGGGATCACGAAATGCCGGCCGTGCATCAGCGCGATCGCCTTGCCGATCCGCACCAGCGCGATCGCCCCGCGCGTCCCCGCGCCGAGCCACACTGTCTTCGCCTCCCGTGTCGCTTGCACGATCGCCACCGCGTAATCCACCACCTCCCGGACCACCTGCACCGCCGCGGTCGCCGCCTGCGCTCGCACCACGTCCTCGGGCGTGGCCACCACCTGCAGTTCCTTCGTGGCGGAATCCCCCGGCGCTTCGGCGGAGGCACGCGCCACGATCTCCGACTCGTCCTGTGCCGAGGGATAATCGATCAGGATTTTCATCAGGAAGCGGTCGAGCTGCGCCTCCGGCAGCGGGTAGGTCCCCTCGTGCTCCACCGGGTTCTGCGTCGCCAGCGTCATGAAGGGCGGCGAAAGTTTCAGGGTTTCTCCATCGATCGTCACTTGCCGCTCCTGCATCACTTCGAGGAGGGCCGCCTGTGTTT
>CBFGVD010000510.1:0-2850 GCA_965651965.1 uncultured Verrucomicrobiaceae bacterium
GCGGTGCCGGGCGGGCGGGCGGCAAGGGCGGCGGGGCGGCGGGCGGGGCCGCAGGGACCTCCGCCTTTTCCTTCACCGCCACCGCGGGCACTTCCACCTTCGCGCTCACCTGCTGGACGGCGGGGGCCTTGTCCGCCTCCGGTCCGGGCGAGGTGATGGTGCTGCCGCAATGCGGGCAGGGGCCGGTCATCGGCGGCAAATCCTTCGGGACGAGAATTCTCCCGCTGCAATGTTCGCAGCGGAATTCACGCTGGTTCTGGAAGGCGACAGATCCCGGCATTCGTCCGTTTTGTAAACCGTTAGAAGTAAAGACTCATTCCCCCGCTGTCAAATCATGCGGGGTGCCGCCCCTCATACGGCGGCGGCGGAAAGCACCGAGTCCAGCACTTCCAGGCAGCGGCGGTTCTGCTCCGGGGTGCCGATGGAAATGCGCACCCAGTCCGGCAGCTTGTAGCCGCTCATCGCGCGGACGATCACGCCCTGCTTGAGCATGTCCCGGAACACGCGGTCGCCTTCCCCGACTTTCACGAGGATGAAATTCGCCACGCTGGGCACGAATTCCAGGCCGCGCGCCTTGAAAGCCGCCTCGTAGAAGGCCAGGCCTTCCTTGTTCACCGCCTTCGTCCTTGCCACGTGATCGCCATCCTCCAGCGCGGCGAGCGCGCCGGCCTGGGCGATGGCGTTGGTGTTGAAGGGCTGGCGCGCCTTTTGCAGGATCTCCGCCACGCCCTTCGAGCACAGGCCGTAGCCGATCCGCAGGGCGGCGAGGCCGTGGATTTTCGAGCAGGTCCGCAGTACTGCCACGTTCCGCCCCTCGCGCACGTATTTCAACATGTCCGGCGCCTCGTCCAGGAACTCGTGGTACGCCTCGTCGAAGCAGACGACGACATGCTCCGGCACGCGGGCCATGAAGCGGTCCAGCGCCTCCTGGCCGACCACGGTACCGGTCGGGTTGTTCGGATTCGCGATGAAGACCAGCCGGGTCTCCGGCGTGATGGCATCCGCCATGCCTTCCAGATCGTGGACGAAACCCGGGTCCGGCACTTCCACGTACTTCGCGCCGAAGAGCGTGGCCATGAGCTTGTAAACGACGAAGGCGTGCTCCGCGGCGATCAGCGCCGCGTCCTTGTTCAGGAAGCTGTGGCAAAGCAGCTCGATGATTTCGTTGGAGCCGTTGCCGAGCACCACGTTGGAAAGCTCCAGATCGTAGCGCTTCGCGATCGCGCTGCGGAGCTTCCAGCCGCCGCCGTCCGGGTAGATGTGGGCCTCGTCGAGCGCCTTTGCCATCGCCGCCTTCGCCAGGGGCGAGGGGCCGAGGGGATTTTCGTTGGAAGCGAGCTTCACGATGTCCGCGGGGTCGAGCCGCAGTTCGCGCGCGGTTTCTTCGATGGGCTTGCCGGGCTCGTAGGCGACGAGGTCGCAGACGAAGCGGTTGGCGAATTGCTCGATGGCCATGCGCGGAGGCTAGGCAGGGCGGAAGCGCGGGGCAATAGCAAGTAGCGGGAAGAAGGCACCGCGGCGCGGGGATTTCGCGCGGTGCAGGCAAGGACACGCGGCGGCTTTCCCGGGAAGGGAAAGCGAGGCATGCCATGAAGAAAAGGCGGTGCGCGGAGGCACGGGATCCGCGGAAAGATTTCCCGCGGCGCAAAAAATTTGTGGCATTCCGGGTGCCTGAGGACACACCGGCCCCGTGGAACACGCGATCAATACCCCTTCCCCCGGCCCGGACGGAGCGCTCCGGCCGGAGGACTTCGGCGAGATCGTGCGGCGGTACGAGGGCGGGATCCGCGCCTTCCTGCGCTCCCGGATCCGCGATTGGGCGGCGGCGGACGACCTGGCGCAGGATGTCTTCGTGACGGCGTTCCGGAAGCTGAAGAGCTTCCGCAACGAGGCGGGGATCGAATCCTGGCTGCGGGGGATCGCGGCGAACCACCTGCGGAATTTCCTGCGCAAGCGCCGCGAGCAATACATCGGCGGCAACGAGGAGCTGCAGGCGCTGATCGATCGCGGGGCGGAGGCCTTTATGGCGGGGGCGGAGGCCGGGGAGGCCCTGGACGCGCTGCGGGCGTGCCTGGGGAAGATCGACGGGGCCGCGCGGGAACTTCTCAACGAACGCTACGTGGCGGGCCGGACGGTGCGCGAGATTTCCGCGCGCAGCGGGCGCGGATATTCCGCGCTGACCATGCAACTGCACCGGCTGCGGGAACTGCTGGCGGGATGCATCCAACGCCGGCTGGACATCGGGAAACCATGAAGGGGAACGAGGAACTCATCGCGCGGCTCATGGCCGGGGACCTGCAAGACGGGGAAGCGGAGGAGCTGCTCCGGCGCCTGAAGACGGACCCCGAGGCGATCCGGAGCTTGGGCGCGCACGCAGCGCTGGACGGCCTGCTGGGGGTGGCGCTGGAGGATGAAATCTCCGCCGGGCGCCGCCGGGTACGGATGCTGGAAGCGATCCGCCGCAGCGACCGGGACGACTTCGTGGCCGGCGTCCAAGCGAAAATCCGGCACCGGAGCTGGCGCAACCGCAGCCGGGCCATCGCGGCGATGATCGTGCTGGGCTTCTCCGCGTGGATGATTTCAAGGCCGGAGAAGGTCGGCACGGTGGTGAGGCTCGCCATGCCGGAGCGGGCGGATGCCGCACTGCCGGAGGCGGGCGGCGTGCTCCGGAGCGGGGACCGCCTGAGCTTCGGGAAAGGCCTGGTGGAACTCGAAATGGGCGGACGCGGCCGGATGATCGTGGAGGGACCGGCCGATCTGGAACTCGCCGGGCCGATGCGCTCCATCCTTCGCCGCGGGCGGGTGGTGATGAAGGTAACGGGGGCCGGCCACGGCTACCGGGTGGAAACC
>CBFGVD010000511.1:0-2842 GCA_965651965.1 uncultured Verrucomicrobiaceae bacterium
TGGGGGGGGAAAAGATGGCCCCGTCGGTCCTTGTGATCGGCGGGGCCATTCACTTATTCCCGGGCCCACCCTCCGATGCTTTGCGCGTTTTACAAGCCCTACGGCGTCCTGAGCCAATTCACGCCGGATCATCCCGGCCAGCGCACGCTCGCTGAATATGGCTTTCCCGCGGGGATCTATCCCATCGGCCGCCTGGACCAGGACTCGGAGGGGCTCCTGCTGCTCGGCGACGAGCGCTCGATGGTGAGCCGTTTGCTCGATCCCAAGCACGCCCACCCGCGCACCTATCATGTCCAAGTGGAGGGCCTGCCGGGGGATGACGCCCTGCGGCGGCTCGCCGCGGGCGGACTGGACCTCAAGGGTCATAAAACCCTGCCCTGCCGTGCCGTCCGCCCCGATCCCGAGCCCTCCTTCCCGCCGCGGGATCCCCCGGTCAGGTTCCGCAAAAGCGTGCCGGACAGCTGGATCGAGCTCACGCTCACGGAGGGAAAAAACCGCCAGGTCAGGCGCATGACCGCCGCGGTGGGCCATCCCACGCTGCGGCTGGTCCGCGTGGCCATCGGAAAACTCGCCCTGAGCCCGCTGTCCCCCGGCTCCTGGCGGGAACTGGACTCCGGGGATCGCGCCTTGCTCGGCTGATCCGCGGTTCAAGGCAGGAACTCCACCCGCAGCCGGAGGGGCTTCACCACTTCGGGAATCTCCATTTCCAAGGGGATCTGCACGATCACTTCCGTGCAGCCGTCCTTCAACTTGTAGCGGGAAATTTCCCCCCTCCCGAGCCAAGGCCCGCGGCCGTTCTTCCGGGCGATCTCCACCCTGTCGCCCTCTCCCGTGATCATTTCCACCACGTATGAGACATCCCGGGGGATTTCCGGCGGCAATACGAAAACCATCATCGGCTCCGGCGGATCCCCCACGAAGGCCAGGCTGGGCAGCTTCTCCCAGGCCTCGGGGTCGTTCATGGGAGCCAGATCGAAGGCATAAGCCATCAGATTCGTGATCCCGTCCGCATCCAGGTCCGCGTCAGGCTCGGCAAGCATGCCGAGCAGGCCGTTCGCCTGCGCCCAATCGAAATACGCCCCGTCGCCCTCCGCCGCCGATGCAGGAGCCAGGCTCGCGGCAAGCAGCCCGCAGGTGACGAGTAGGGATTTCCAAGACATGCGAGTGGAAAAGATAACTTTTCGCGAAATTCCGTCCAGTCCCGAATCCGGCAGCTACGGGCACCGGGGATGAAACTCCGGAAGGCCCCCCGGGGGGTGCGCCGGATCGTGCATCAGGGGGATTTTTCGCCGTAGTGCACCTGTTCCAAGTACAAGCCGTCCGGGGGCGCGCAATGGGGGGATTTGCCCCGCGGCAGGCCGGGCGGCTGGTCCAGGAAGGCCGCCGCCTCGTCCCGCCCCAGCCTCCCCTGGGCAGCCTGTACGGCCGTGCCCGTCAGCAAACGCACCATTTTATACAAGAAGCCATCTCCCGAATAGGTCAGCCGCCAGCCCTGCTCGAGCGGCTGCAGGGAAACCCGGAAAATCGTGCGGACATAGCTGGTCTCTTCCGTCTCGTAGCCCCGCCGTGCTCCGAAGGCCTCGAAATCATGCCGCCCGGCGAAAAGCTGCAGCACCTCCTCCAGCATGTAGGGATCGAGCTGCCGCGGCAGGTGCCAGGCACGCCCGTGGCGAAAAGGCGAGAGCACCGGCTCGGTCGAAAGATCGTAGCGGTAGGTCTTTCCCGTGGCCGAATACCGCGAGTGGAACTCCCGGGGCACTTCCTCGCAGGACATCACGCGTATGGATCCCGGGAGCTTGGCATTGAGCGCGGGCACCCAGTTGAAGGGATTCATCGTGATTTCCTCCGGCGGGTCGAAATGCGCCACCTGCGCGAGGGCGTGCACCCCGGCATCCGTGCAGGCGCACCGGTTTCTTCGCCGTCTCCGCGATTGCCTTCTCCACGAGGTCCTGCACGGTGTTTCCGCCCGTCTGGGATTGCCAGCCGCCGATGCCGCGGCCGTCGTACGCAAGGATCAATTTCAATCGCACCGCCCGAGCCTGCCCGACCCGGGCCCGGCGTCAAACCCGGGGAGCGCTCCGGCTGCATTCAGACCCGCGGGCGGCGCAAGGCCAGCAGCGCGCCCCCGGCGCAAAGCAGCAGGGAAGAAGGTTCCGGGACCGGCAGGGTTGGCGGCAGATTACCCTCGAAGAGGTAATTGTGGGCCTCCCCGTTGCCCTGGAGGTTCCCGGCAATCAACTGGCCGTCGATATTCCCGTTGTTGAATGTCACGCTGGCCTTCGGGGCCAGGATGCTGCCTTTCACCCCGATCGAGTGCAGGTTCAGGGACGTGGCATCCACGAAGTTGTAGAGAACCTTCTGCATGTTCGTGGAGCCCGTGCCGTCGCCGTTGTAGTCGCGGAAGTCGAAGCCCATGCCGCTCATGCCTCCGGCGTCTCCGGTGATATTCACCAGCACCGTGGCCCCGGCCGGGGCATCGATTACGAAGTGGTTCGCAGCGGCCAGGGCCGCCGCCTCCAGCGTGAAGACATTCAGTTCCCCGTCCGTACCCGTAAGATAGACCCCGCCCCATTGGAGGGTGGTGGTGCCGGTGCTATCCAGCGTGCCGTAATAGGACGATGCGGTGGTGAGCTCATTGTTCAATCCCGCGAAATCGAGCGGATTTTCCCTGGCAACGTTGCCATGCGGAATGCCGAAGCTCCCCGCCAGCGTGCCGCCGTATACGGCATTCCCGTAATGTACTTCTCCGCCGCGGTAGTCCAGGTCACCGCCGACGACGAGGGCATTTCCGGCCGCGGAAGGATTCCCGGAGAACTTGCTCCCGATCCCGTAGTTCGCGAGC
>CBFGVD010000512.1:0-2841 GCA_965651965.1 uncultured Verrucomicrobiaceae bacterium
AGGGGGGTGGCAGGCACTTGTTCACAAGCTGCTCACATCTTACCCGCATTGACCGCCCGGCCTCGGAACCGGTATAGCTTTCCGCCGCTTCCGCCCGCCCTTCCATGCCCGTCGATACCAAGCCTTCCCGCCCCGATACGCCCGTGCTGCAAGCCCAGGAGACCGCCGCGGCGGGACCGGACGTGAGCCGGGCGATGCCCCATGCCCTGGGGCCGGAGAAGAGCGTGTTGTCCTCCATGCTGAAGGATCCGGAGCAGTGGATCGGGATCGCGCTGGAGGAGGGCCTGACGCGGGAGCATTTCTACCTGCCCGCGCACGGCCTGCTTTTCGAAACGCTCCGGGACCTGAACGCGAAGGGCAAGGAGATCGAGCTCGTCTCGCTGGTGGCGCTGCTGCACGACCGCGGGCTGCTGGATAGCATCGGCGGTCCGGCGGCGATCACGGACATCTTCACCTATGCGCCGAATGCGGCGCATTTCCACAACCACGTGGGGCTGGTGAAGGACAAATTCGTCCTGCGTTCGATCATCCGCACCTGCACGGAAGCGGTTTCGGAGGCCTTCGACAATCCGGAGGAGACGGTGTCCCTGCTGGACCGGGTGGAGACGAGCGTGCTGGGCATCCGCCAGGGTACGGAGACGACGCGCGGCTTCCACATCAAGCAATCGGTGGGGGAGGTGATCAGCCATTTCGAGGCGTTGCTGTCCGGGGACGTGGAGGTGCAGGGCGCGCCGACGGGCTACCCGGATCTGGACCGGATGTGCAAGGGGCTGAAACCGGGGGAAATGTTCGTCGTCGCGGCGCGGCCCTCCATGGGCAAGACCTCGCTGATGATGAACATCGCGGAGCACATCTGCATCGATCAAGGGGTGCCGACGATGGTCTTTTCCTGCGAAATGACGGCCTTCCAGATCGTGCAGCGCCTGGTTTTCTCCCGCGCGCGGTTCGCGATGGCGCAGATGGGGCGGGGCTTCAAGCCGCGGAAGGAGGACCTGCTGCGGATCAAGCGCGCGGCGGAGGAGATCGCCTCCTCGAAGCTCTTCGTGGACGATACCGCGGGCATCCTGATCGACACGCTGCGGGCGAAGGCCCGGCGGCGGAAGCGGGAGGACAACATCGGCTTCATCGCGATCGACTACCTCCAGCTCCTGAAATCGGGCTCGAAGCAGGCGCAGAATTCCCGCGAGCGCGAGATCGGTGAAATTTCCGCCGGGATCAAGGCACTGGCGAAGGAACTGGGCGTGCCGATCCTGGTGCTGGCGCAGCTCAACCGCGGCCCGGAAGGGCGCACGGGGAAATCGCTGGGGGTGCCGCGGATGTCCGACCTGCGCGAATCCGGGACGATCGAGCAGGACGCGGACATGATCGGCCTGCTCTACCGCACGGCCTACTATGCCGAGACGGAGGAGGAGAAGGAGCAGGAGGCCGGGAAGGCGGAACTGCTGCTGGCGAAGAACCGTAACGGCGAGACCGGCCACGTGCCGCTGACCTTCATCGCGGAGCTGATGCGTTTCGAGACCCGCGCGCGGGACGAGCACGAGGGGGGCTGAGCCCCGCCCATCCATGCCGCCGAAGAAAAAAGCGAATGCGAAGCCCCTGGCCGGTGCCGCCCTGATCAAGGAGGTGAACCGCCGCATCCGCCTGGCGCGCGGCCTGTGGGACGCGCACCGGAACGCGGCCTGCCGCGGGGAGCGGGAGAAGGCGCTGGCGCTCTACGAGACCCTGACGAAGGAGGAGCGGGAGAAGGTGCCGCAGGAGCTGCGGGTGTGGCTGCGCTACCGCAGCGAGAAGTATTTCGGCGAGGGCAGGACCCCGCCGGGAGGAAAGTGAGAGGCAGCCTGGCGTGGGGGCGGAATGTCCGGTTTTGCCCCTTATCTGAGGTATCGTGTCTGATTTTGCATAATGGTCCGTCGCAAAGATCATGAATTTGACATGATCATGTTAAAAGTTCTCGACCGGTCGAATTCTGATAGATAAGTGGACAACTGTCATGAGATCGACCTCGTTTTGCCGTGGAGCCCTTTCGCTTTTCCTGCTTGCCGGCGTTTCGTATCCGGCGCTCGCGCAGGTCCAGGTCACCGATCTCGGTGAGGGAATCGATGCCCAGGACCTCGCCGAAGCAATGGTGGATGGAGTCACGGTCACGGTCGTTCCGGACAGCGCCCAGATTTTCCAGACCGCGATTCCGGGGCATGTCCATGCCTCCGGGCCGGACATCGTGTCCGGGAATCCGGAGAAAGCCGCGGGAATTTTCAGCACGGGTGCCGTGAGTCCCTTCGGGGCGGCTTTCACCGGGGGGCTCATCCTCGGTTCGGGACATGCGGATCTCATCGAAGGGCTTCCGGACGGGAACGTCCCGCCCGTTTACAATACCTCCACCGGCAAGTCCGCCGATCTAGGCCTGACCGGGGATGCCCAGCTGGATCTGGTTTTCGCCAACGAGCCCAGCAAGGATGCCACCGCCCTTGTCTTCGAGTTCGTGCCGGATTCCTCCTTTATCACCTTCGAGTTCGTTTTCGCCTCGGAGGAATACACGGAATACGTGGACGATGGATTCAACGACATCTTCGCGTTTTTCGTGAACGGACAAAACGTGAACCATGCGGTGGTCGGGCCGGGCAACGAACCGGTGAGCGTCGATTCGATCAATCCGCAACCGCATGCCAATCCCCAGCTCTATGTGGACAACGAGAGCCCGCCGGTACCCCAACGCACCGAAAGCGATGGCTACACGACCGTGCTCACCAGCTATGCCCCGGTGAATGCGGGCGTGGCCAACACGCTGAAACTGGTCATTGCGGACCGCGGGGACTGGATCCTCGATTCCTGGGTGCTGGTCCG
>CBFGVD010000513.1:0-2825 GCA_965651965.1 uncultured Verrucomicrobiaceae bacterium
CAAAGTACAGTTGGAATCGAGCAGGAAGGGAAGCTCGCCGGTGGAGACCATGCCGTCGGGCTCCGAGGCGACACAGAAAGACCAGGGCTTCGCCACCAGGAATCCCGCGGCGATATCCAGAACCGGACCGGCCTCCTCCTCGACCGCGCCGGCGGAACGCTTGAGCAGCCAGGCGAGAGCCGCCGGCACTTGCGGGGAGGCGTAGCAGAGGAAATTCCCGCTTTTCGGGAAATGATCGGTGGCACCCTTGAACTCCTTCCACTGGCCGAGCTTCATCTCAGCCGTCTCCACGTACTTCAGGTAATCCGCACGGCTGGTGAACACGAGGCTGCCTTCCTCATCGTACAAAAGCAGTGCCTGCGCTTGCTGGAAGGCCGCCACCGGCACCGTCCAGCCCCGGCGACTGCCGTGGGCGGCGCTTTTCCCGAGTCCCTTTTCCAGCTCCGGAAGAAGCGGCCGGAGCAATTCCCCGGCTCCGTCCACCTGCAGGTAAAAATCCACCGGTTGCGGTGAGACCGGATTCGCCTGCCAGGAGGAAATATCGATTCCCAGGATCACCTGGAGATCGGTTTTCTCGCAGATCCCCTGCACCGAACCCCCGATGGGAAGCGGCTCCTTCAGGAAGGCCTCCGCTTCCCGTGTCTTCCCGGCAGACGCCGCGATGGAGCGGAGCAGTCCGGGCAGGGCCCGGGCATCGAGCCGGGTTTCCACAACCAGATCCGTGGCCGCGGGAAGAAGGGCGGGGCTGCGGAAGGCCACCGGTTCCTTTCCGAGCAGGGCGCTCAAGCCCCGCGGACCCTCCGGCATGTACGAATAACGCCGCAGCAGCCATGCATCGCCATCCTTCCTCAAACTATGGCCGGAAGCCGCGGATGCGGCCAGGCCGCTGGCGTCCACAAGACCGAGGGGATCGATTCCCCGGAGGCCGGGAGATGCGGGCATTTTTTCCAGCACCATCTCCACGATCCCCGCGATCGATTCCCGCTGCCCCTCATGATCCGAATATTGGAGCTTCTTCGCCCCGACATCGAGCTTCCCCATCACGCGGGCGAAATGCGGGGAGGCTCCCGGGATGGAAGGAGCCAGCGCCGGAGCGGACGCGGCCGGGGCGGCGGCAGGTGCTTGCCCGGAGGAGGTCTTCGCGCGGTCGCAGCCCGAGTTGAGCAAAAGACCGGCAAAAGCGAATGTTCCCGCAAGCGAACGAAATATCATGACCGCTTGATATTTCATTACATTCTACCGTCAAGCCTCGCGGCCGTCCGTGGTTGCCGAACTTTCCGTCACCTGCAGGCGGGGGTTGCCGGAAGCGGGACGGGGCGGGATGCTTCGGCCCGCGCGTGATGAAACTGAAGCTGACCCTGGCCTACGACGGGACCGCCTACCACGGCTGGCAATCCCAGCGCTCCGGCAAGGGCGTGCAGGACCGGGTGGAGGCGGCGCTGGCGCGGCTCTTCCCCTCCAAGCCGGGGGTCACGGGCTCCAGCCGGACCGATGCCGGCGTACATGCGCTGGGGATGGTGGCGCATTTCGAGATCGCGAAAGAAGAACTCCGCATGCCGCTGCGCCATCTGGCGCTGGCGATCAATGCCTGCCTGCCGGAGGACATCCGGGTGATGCGGGCCGCGCGGGCACGGGAAAACTTCCACGCGCGCTTCGATGCCACGGGCAAGCAGTACCGCTACCGGATCTGGAACCACCCGGCGATGAACCCGCTGCTGCGGGCGCAGGCCTGGCACGTGCCGCGGCCGCTGGATCTGGCGGCGATGCGGGAAGCGGCCGCGCTTTTCCCCGGGCGGCACGATTTCCGTTCCTTCACCGCGAACCGCGGCGGCGAGCTGAAAGACGCGGTACGCACGCTCACGCGCTGCGAACTGCGCCACCGGGGCCCGGAAATCACGGTGATCCTGGAGGGCGGGGGCTTCCTCTACAAAATGTGCCGCGGGATCGCCGGCACCCTGGTGCAGATCGGCGAGGGCCGCTTCCCGCCCGGGGAGGTGAAGGAAATGCTGGCCCGGCAGGACCGCCGCGCGGCGGGAATGAACGCCCCGGCCCACGGGCTGACGCTGTGGAAGGTCTTTTACCGCTGAGGCGGGAAAGGCGCGACTCCGGCGCGCAACCCTAGATCCGCCCTTCCTCGATGTCATAGACATCGAACCAATGGTAGATCACCCGGTCCTTCGGGATGTTCTCCTCGATGTATTCTTCCAGGAAAACCTGCAGCTCCGCGTCCATTTCGCAGAGGCGCTTGTCGCGGAGGCTGTTGTTCCAGCGGATGACCTCCTCCTTGCTGTCGTTCTTGGCGTGCTCCCGGATCCAGCGGTCCATCTCGTCATCGGATTTGCCGCTGGCGACGGCCGCCTTGAAGTCCTCCGCGGAGATCCCGGCGAAGTCCAGGAACATGCTGTCCATGGGGCAGGCGTAATGATACTCGCCTTGGGTACCGGCCAGCTCCGCACGACACTTGTCGAGGGCGCGGGCGGCGAGGACGTAGCCGGCCAGCTTCGTGCGCGGGCTGCGGGGGAATTCACGGCTCAGATCGAGCGCCCATTCCTTGACGTTTTTGTCGATGGCTTTCGTGCTCATGGCAGGGCTCCCGCAAGGTCCGTGCCAGCCGGAAAAGGGAGGCCGCAAGCAAGGCCCCGCCTTTCCCCGGGCTTCCCGCGGCGGCGGCCGGGCTGCCCCGCGAAACACGCGATCTGCACCGCGACCGTGCATCCCGCCGCCCCTCCCGCCCGGGCGGAAACGCTTACTCCAGCAGGTCCGCGTGCCGGGGATGCCGCGCAATGTAGGCCGCGGCGTAGCCGCAAACGGGACGCACCTTCCGG
>CBFGVD010000514.1:0-2820 GCA_965651965.1 uncultured Verrucomicrobiaceae bacterium
CCGCGAAGTGCCGCTCGGAGTCCGACTGGCTGGTCGGCCTGAATGCCACCCGCGCGCTGACCTGCTTCCGCTCCCGCCACGGGGGCTTCAACATCACCGCCGCGGGCCGGGTGCAGACGCCCACGCTGGCGATCCTGGCCGCCCGGGAGGCGGAGATCCAGGCCTTCGTCCCCAGCCCTTACTTCGAGGTCCACGCCACCTTCGGCGTGGCCGCGGGGGATTACGCGGGCCGGTGGATCGACGAGGGCTGGAAGAAGGACGAGTCCAATCCCCACGGCCGCCAGGAACGGATCTGGGAGCAGGAAAAAGCGGAAGCCATCAAGGTCCGCTGCGAAGGAAAAACCGGCACCGTCTCCGAAGAGAAGAAGGCGCAATCCCAGATCGTCCCCCAGCTCTATGACCTCACCACGCTCCAGCGGGAGGCCCCCTTCTCCGCGAAGGGCACGCTCCAGATCGCCCAGGCGCTGTATGAGAAGCACAAGATGATCACCTACCCCCGTACCGACTCCCGCTACCTGCCGGAGGACTACGGGGACACCGTGCGGGACACGCTGCGGGAGATCGCTTCCTCCGACCTGCCGGTGGCGCGGCACGCCCGCGCGGTGCTGGAGGGCACCGGCGAGAACGGCCCGCGTTTCTTCAAGTCCAAGCGCGTCTTCGATTCCAAGAAGGTCTCCGACCACTTCGCGATCATCCCGACGGGCAAGATCGCGAAGCTGAGCGATGCGGAAGAGAAGCTCTACGACATGGTGGTGAAGCGCTTCATCGCCGTCTTCTTCCCGAATGCGGAATACGAGCAGACCACCCGCCTGACCCGCATCGTCACCGGCGACACCACGGACACTTTCCGCACGGACGGCCGGGTGCTGGTGAAGCCGGGCTGGCTGGAAGTCTACGGCCGCCGCCCGGGCGTGGCCTCCGGCAAGGACGAGCTGACCGCCGTATCCCCCGGCGAAAAGGCGGACACGAAGGAAATCGAAGTCCGCCACGAGCAGACCCGCCCGCCGGCGCGCTTCACCGAATCCACACTGCTTTCCGCGATGGAAGGCGCGGGCAAGCTGGTGGACGACGAGGCGCTGCGCGAGGCGATGGCGGAGCGCGGCCTGGGCACCCCGGCCACGCGCGCGGCCATCATCGAAGGCCTGATCGCGCAGAAATACATCGTCCGCGACGGCCGCGACCTGCACGTGACGCCGAACGGGATGCGCCTGATCCACATCCTCAAGGAAATGGAGATCGTGGGCCTGACCTCCCCCGGCATGACGGGCGAGTGGGAATTCAAGCTCCGCCAGATGGAGCACGGCCAGCTCCAGCGGGAGGCCTTCATGCAGGAGATCGAGAGCTACACGCGGGACATCGTGGTGCGGGCGAAATCGCTCGCCACCGAGATGAAGAACCGCAGCTTCCCGGATCTCCACGCCGCCTGCCCGAAGTGCGGCGCGCAGGGGCTCAAGCAGACGGACGACACCTACGAGTGCCGGACCCCGGACTGCGGCTTCAGGGTGAAGAAATACATCGCCGGCCGCCTGCTGGCGGAAGAGGAAGCCGCGGAGCTTTTCAGCAAGCGCTTCGTCGGTCCGCTGGAGGGCTTCAAATCGAAATTCAACAAGCCCTTCGACGCCGGGCTGGAGCTGGACGAGAAATTCAAGGTGAACTTCGTCTTCGAGGGCAAGGAGGACAAGGTGGTGACCCTGACCGAGGACATGGTGCTCGGAGAGGCCGCCCTGGCCGACGGCCGGAAGGTGAAGGTTTACGGCACGGAGAAGGCCTACATCGTGCCGGACCTGAAGACGAAGAACGACCCCGAGGGCCTGCGCCTGGGCCGCTCCATCCTCAAGCAGGAGATCCCCGCGGAGCAGGCCTTCAAGCTGCTCTCCGAAGGCAAGACGGACCTGATCAAGGGCTTCGTCTCGAACAAGACCAAGCGGCCCTTCGACGCCCACCTGACGCTGGACCTGAAAACCGGGAAAATCGGCTTCGAATTCCCCGAACGGACACCGAAGGTGAAAAAGGGCGCGTGACGCCGGAGGCTGCGCGGCCCTGCGGGGAGCGGCGGCGGCAATTCCTCCCGCCCCTTCTCTCCATTCTTGCCCTCCGGCCCTTTCGCGGCATCATGGGGACATGCAACTGGTGACCGATCAGATCCGGAATTTCCTCCAGTACATCGCCGTCCAGTTCATCGAATTCCCCGCCGAGGCCCAGCTCAAGGTCACCGAACTGGGGCCGAAGCGGCTGCGCTTCAAGCTCGTCCTCCGCCAGTCCGACGTGGCCCTTTTGATCGGCCGCAACGGCTTCAGCGCCTCCGCCATCCGCGGCGTGTTGAAATCCATCGCCGAGCGCGAGGACGTGAACGTGAGCCTGCAAATCCACTCCCACGAGGAAGAAGCGGAAATGATGGCCCGCGGCGGGCATTGAGAAATCCCCGCCACCGCCGCGTGCGGTTCTCCTTGCCAAATCGCGCCTCCCGCCCTTACCCTCCGCCCCGCCGCGAAAGGCACCCCCGGGTGCCCCACCGATGGTCCCGTAGTCCAATGGATAGGACGATGGCCTCCGAAGCCGTAGGTACAGGTTCGATTCCTGTCGGGACTACCACCTTGAAGGGACATAAAGCCGCAATGCTTGATCTTGCGCCGCCGTACCTCAACCGGTTTTCTGATTATCGATACTTCCGGTGCTTTTCATCGGATCAAATCGGATCATGGCCGGCCGCAGGATTCCAGGCTGGCATCCAGTGCCTTTGACAATGGATCTGCAAAGGGATACGGGATAGTCATGTCATTATCCCTGCCCCTCCTGATGCAGCGTGCGTGCCTCCGGTCG
>CBFGVD010000515.1:0-2820 GCA_965651965.1 uncultured Verrucomicrobiaceae bacterium
AAGACCAGCTCCACCGCCGCGGGCTCCGCGCTCCACAGGCCGTTCCCGGTGGAGGCGGAGACCTCGAAACGGTAGCGGCCGGGTTCCACGTTCCGGTAAACGGCGCTGCGGATCGTCCCGGGGGCGCCCCATTCCTCTTCCAGCCCCGCCAGACGGTTCCGGAAGCGCAGCCGGTCCGGCGCGGCGAAGTGCAGGCCGGTGAAGCGGAACTCCACCCGCATCACGCCGGGAGGCACCCCGATGATCCCGCCTTCCTCCGCCGAGGGCCGGCCGTCCAACAGCACTTCCTCCAGATAAACCGGGGGGATCGTCTCCTCCTTGCGGAAATCCTCCGGCTTGAGCAAGGCGAAGCCCTGCGTGGTGGCGAAGGCGAGGCGCCCGTCGCCCGTCTCCACCGGCGGCACGATGGTGAATTCCTCCGAAAGCAAACCGTCGAAGCGATCGATCACCCTCGGGAAGACGGGGCCGGGAGAACCGGATTTCACCCGCCCGACCTCCTCCTTGGAAAGGATGGCCAGGCCGCGGTTCGTGCCGAGCCACAGGCGGCCCGCATCGTCCTCCCAGATCTGGGAGACGGTATCGTCCGGCAACCCGTCCGCGGAGCCCAGGGTGCGGAATTCCTCTCCCGCCAGCCACGCCAGGCCGCCGCCCGCGGTGCCCACCCAGACGGTCCCGTCCCGAGCGATGAAAACGACGCGCACGACCTCCGCGGGCAAGCCCTCGGCGGTGCCGTATTTCTTCCACTCCCCCTCCCGGCGGCGGAAGAGGCCGTTCCCGCGGGTGCCCACCCAGAGGGTGCCGTCCTCTTGCAGCGCCATGCCTTTCACGGGCGAGAGCGAGCTGCCGAAGGACTCGCTCTTCACGCCGCCGGGACCGGCGTGATAGAGATTCCCGTAGCCCAGGCCCGCCCACACGCCGCCGCGGGAGTCCGCGCAGAGCTCCCACACGTCGCGGGGGATGGAGCCGCCCTTCGGCAAGGGCTGTTTCTTCCCGCCCCGCAGGAGAGCCAGGCCGTTGCCGGTGCCCACCCACACGCCCCCGTCATCCCGCCGCAGCATGGCATTCACATGGACGGAGCCGCCGATCTCCGGTTCCGCGAGCACCGGCTCCGCGCGCCCGCCGGAGAGGCGGTACAGTCCGTGACCCTGGGTGCCGACGAGGAAGGTGCCGGGGCTTTCCTCCACGAGGGCCCCGATGAAATTCGCGCCGCGGTTCGCCTCCGCCCGGTCCAGGAGCATCATCTCCAGGCGGGCGGGGCTGAGCGCGTAAAGCCCCTGCGTGGAGGTGCCGAGCCAGAGCTGGCCGTCCGGCGAGACGAAGACCGTTTCTTCCAGCCCCTTGAAGGGCTCTCCCCGGACCGCGGGCCGGCAGTACCCGCCGCCCCGGAAGACGGCGATCCGCTCCCGGAAACAGGCGGCCCAGATGCTGCCGTCCGGCCCGGCGGCCAGGGAACTGACATAGGAATTCCCGGCCGGCCGCGGGCTCGCGCGCCTCCACCCGGCCTTTTCCTTCACCCACAGGTGGCGCGCGGTGTCCGCCGCCCAAAGGCGGCCGGCGCCATCCTCGCAGAAGGCGGTGACATTCGGGAGGCCCGGCACGGCCTGCTTGCTCCAGGCCCCGCCTTTCCACACCCAGATCCCCCTGCCGGGGAAACTGGCCCACAGCGCTCCGTCGCGGCTGCGGAGCATCGCCATCACCCAGCTTCCGCCCTTGTCCGGGGAACCGGGAGCGGAGGAGAAACGGCCGTCTTTCAGCCGCGCGTGACCCGCGCGGTCCGTGACCCACAGGCAGCCTTCGTCGTCCTCCGCCATGCGGGAGACGGATTCGGAAGGCAGGCCGTCGGCGCGGGTGTAGGTGCGGACCACCTTGCCATGCCTCAGCGCGCTGACACCCCCGCCCATGGTCCCGGCCCAGAGCGTGCCGTCGGAAGTTTCCAGCAGGGAGACGACGGCCACCGCGCCGAGGCCCTCGCGCAGGCCGTAGGTCTTGAAGCCGAAGCCGTCGAAGCGCGCCAGGCCGGCATCCGTGGCCAGCCAGAGGAAGCCGTCGCGGGTATGCGCGATGGCGCGGATGTGGTCCTGCGGCAGGCCGTCCCGCGTGGTCCAGTTCCGGCAGAGCATTTCCACCGCGGGCTCCTCCTGCGCGCAGGCCGGGCCGCGGCAAAGCAGCAGGAGCAGGAGGAGAATGCGGCACACCACGCTCCATGCATGGCGGAATCCCCCGCCGGGGGCAAGCGGTCACCCCTTGGCAATTTTGCCCACTACCGCGATGCACCGCTTTCCCGGCAAGATGGCGACGGATGGCAGGAAACCACCCGTTTCCAGCGATCCCGAACCCCGAAACCCGACCTTGTCCGACTCCCACAAGCCGATGAAAAAAACCGCCCTGCTGCTGCTCGTACCGGGCTTCTGCCTGCCTGCCCTCCACGCGGAGATCATCGCCAGCTCCACATTCGCGAACGCCGCGGATACCGAGGGCTGGAGCGCCGTGACCAATACGGCGATCACCAGCGGCCAAGCGGATGCCGCCTTCCCGAGCACTCCCGTGCTACGGGCCGCCACCGTGGCGGGAGCCCCGGCGGGGAACAACACCCGGGCCTCCCTTTCCTTCCCCGCCGTGACGCTGGACGAGACGGACGAATACCTGGAGGTGAAATTCCAGCTCCGGATCGCGAGCAGCTACGCCTCCTCCGCGGACCGGCGTTTCCAGGCGTGTTTCTGGGATTCCACCGCGGCGGACGGCTACCTGGCGTATTTCCGCGCGGCGGGCGCCAGCCTGGCCAGCCAGTTCGTGAAACAGGCGAATGTCCCCGCCGCGGGG
>CBFGVD010000516.1:0-2813 GCA_965651965.1 uncultured Verrucomicrobiaceae bacterium
CCTTTCACTTCACCCCCGGCCAGGCCTACGAGGAAGCCGACAACGGCAACCGCTCCCAGGTCCACTGGGACATGGTCTGCATCCAGCGGAAGGATTACGGCGGCGGGGAGATCCGCTTCGACGGGAAAACCATCCGCAAGGACGGGGTCTTCCTGCCGAAGGCGCTGGCGAAGCTGAACGGTTGATTTGCCGCGGGTTCCTCCTGCCTGCGGGCTTGCGCCCGGGCCGTTCGCGGCCATGCTCCCGCGCGTTGTGAATCCCATTCCGGTCGAACCGTCGTTCGAGTTCTTCGCCAAGCTGGCCGAGCGGGGCAATGTCGTCCCGCTCTACACCCAGCTCGCCGCGGACTTCGAGACGCCGCTGTCGGCGTACCTCAAGGTGCGCGACGCGCGTCATTCCTTCCTGCTCGAAAGCGCCGAAAGCACGGACAAGAGCGGGCGATGGTCGATCATCGGGAGCGGCCCGCGCCGGGTGATCGAGGCCAGGGGCAAGGAACTCACGATCCGGGAAGGCTCCGCGGTGGAAAAAACCACCGTGGAGGACGACGTGCTGGCCGCGCTCCAGCGCCACATGGCGGGCTACAAGCCGGTGACCCACGGAAACCTGCCGCCCTTCTGCGGCGGATTGGTGGGCTATCTTTCCTACGACGCCGTCCGTCAGTTCGAGCCGACGGTGCCGGCCCACCCGAACGACGACCTGGGCATTCCGGATGCCGTCTTCCTGCTCGCGGACACGCTGATCGTCTTCGACCAGCGCCTGCGCCGCCTGCAGGTCATCGCGAACGCCTTCACCGGCGATCACGCCACCCTGGAGGAGGCCTATGCCGCCGCGCAGGCGAAGGTGGCCGCCCTGGTGGAAATGCTGAACCGCCCGCTCCACGTGCCCGCCTTGAACGGGCTCGCGCCGGTGGAACCCGCGGTCGCGGAGAGCAATACGACCCAAGCGGAATACGAGGAAATGGTGCGCCGCGGGAAGGAATACATCGCCGCCGGCGACGTGTTCCAGTTCGTGCCCAGCCAGCGTTTCTCGGCGGATTTCCACCGCTCCCCGGTGGATCTTTACCGGGCGCTCCGCCATGTGAACCCCTCTCCCTACATGTTCATCCTGGAACTGGGGGATTTTTCCCTGGTCGGCTCCTCGCCGGAGGTCCATGTGCGCGCCATCGGCGGCCGGATCGATATCCGGCCCATCGCGGGCACCCGCTGGAGGGGCAAAACGCCGGAGGAGGACGATGCCCTGGCCGCCGAACTCCTGGCCGATCCGAAGGAACGCGCCGAGCACCTGATGCTGGTGGATCTCGCCCGCAACGACGTCGGCCGCATCGCGGCACACGGCAGCGTGAAGGTCGATGACTTCATGATCATCGAGCGCTACAGCCACGTGATGCACATCGTCTCCAACGTCACGGGCGAGCTCGACGGCAGCCACAGCGCCTACGACGTGCTCCGCGCCACCTTCCCCGCCGGGACGGTCAGCGGCGCACCGAAGATCCGCGCCATGCAGATCATCAACGAGCTGGAGAAAAGCCGCCGCGGGGCCTATGCCGGGGCCGTGGGCTACTTCGGCTTCGATGGCGGCCACGATTCCTGCATCACCCTGCGCACCTGTCTTCTCAAGGATGGCAAGGCATACGTGCAGGCCGGTGCCGGGGTGGTCGCGGACTCCGATCCCACCTACGAATACAACGAGACCGTCAACAAGGCCAAGGCGCTGCTCCGCGCGATCGCCCTGGCCCGAACCCTGGAAGGATAAGCTGCCATGCTGCTCATCATCGATAATTACGACTCCTTCACCTACAACCTCGTACAGTATTTCGGCGAGCTGGGGGCGGAGATGAAGATCGTGCGGAACGACGCGCTGACGGTGGAGGACGTGAAGGCCATCAAGCCGGAGCGCATCTGCATTTCCCCGGGCCCCTGCACGCCCACGGAGGCCGGGATTTCCTGCGAGATCATCGAAAAAATGGGAGCGGACACGCCGATCCTGGGCGTGTGCCTCGGCCACCAGTCCATCGGCCAGGTTTACGGCGGGGATGTCGTCCGCGCCGACCGCCTGATGCACGGCAAGACCTCGCCGATCCTCCACGAGGGCAAGAGCGTCTTCGCCGGGCTACCGAGCCCCTTCGAGGCGACCCGCTACCACTCCTTGATCGTCAAACGGGAAACCCTGCCGGACTGCCTGGAAATCACCGCCTGGACCGCCGAGGGCGAGATCATGGGCCTGCGCCACAAGGAGCATCCCGTCCACGGTGTCCAGTTCCACCCGGAATCGATCCTGACCCAGGACGGGAAGCGGATCTTGGAGAACTTCCTGGGGTTTTGACGGGGATTGCGAAAAAGAACAATCACCTCTAGAATAACGGCGTGAGCGTCAAGGAACTGAAGGAACAGCTCGCCTCGCTGCCCCGGAAAGAGCAGGACGAGGTAATCGCCTTTCTTTTCCACCTGCGTCATAAGAACGACGCGGACTATCATCAGGCAATCCAACGGCGATCGGACGATTCCGATCCGGCGAATTGGCTTTCCCTTGAGGAGTTCGAGAAGGCTTTGGACAGGAAACGCTGACGCCGGTGGAACCCTACAAGATCTTCCTCCACGTCGATTTGCTCGATGCCATGCCCTCCAAGGGGAAGAAACGGGAGCAAATCTTTCAGTTCCTGCGTCTTCTGGCAAATACACCTCTGCTCCCCGGCGACTATGCGGACCGGGATGAAACCCTTCGTGTCCGGCAGATAAAGATCGTGGGGGATCACGCAATCACCTACCGGGTGGATGATCCCGCGAAAACCGTCATTGTCGTGGGAGTGAAGCCCG
>CBFGVD010000517.1:0-2812 GCA_965651965.1 uncultured Verrucomicrobiaceae bacterium
ACGAGATCGCCCTGGGGGCACCGGCCGGTTGACTTTCGCGGGGCCTGTCCGCACGGTGCCGGAAATGGATACCGTCAAGATTCTCCTCGGGGCCGCGGTGGCCTTGATGCTGGGCTTCCTGGTCGCCTCGTGGAAGGACTTCCGGCGGCAGGAGCGGGAAACGCCGAAGGAGGAACTGGCGAAGCACCGGTCCCAGATCGAGGACATCCGGCTGGAGAGGGAACTGCTGCGCCGGGAGCGGGACCAGATCCTGGGTATCGTGACCGCCGCTCCGGAGCCGGAAGAAGCTCCCGTGGTGCGGATGGAGGACATCCCGGAAACCGGAGGGGTCTATGCGGAGGAAATCGCGGAGCCGCCGGTGGAACCGGGACTCCCGGAGCCGGGACCCGGGCCGGGGATCCCGGGCGTGCCGGCCGTTTCGGAAGCGGAGCGCGCCGTCGCCATCAAGGCCGCACCCCTCGTCGCCAAGGTCGGCCTCTGGGAAGACGCGGGCGGGTTCGCGGTGGTGGAGATCGTGGACGCGGCGGCGGTGAAGCCCGGCTCCGTCCTCTGCATCCGCCGCAACTCGGGCATTCTCGGGCGGCTGAAGGTCTCCGAGGTGACCCCGGAAGGAGCTGCCATTGCCAATGCGACGGCTGCTTTCCCCGGCCCGAAGCCGGAGCCCGGGGACGAACTGATTCTGGAACCTTAAGCGCTTCTAAGCGAGCAATTCGCGGAAGCCGCAGAAAACCCGCGAGTTCTCCTGCGGGGCCGCAGGCACCGGGCAATCCCGGTCCAGGTGATCCCGGCAGGCGGAGTGGAAGTCTTCGGGCGTCTTCGCGCGCCGGATGCGGAATTCGAAATCCGGGTCGTGCCCTTGGGTCACGAAGACCATCGTTTTCTTCATCCGCTGCACGTGTCCCACGGGGTTGAAATTCTCCGTGAAGGCGGCCAGCTCGTCGTAGAGGCGGGTCACGTAGTCCAGCATGTCGCGGCAGGAGGGTTCCCGCGCCGTTTCCCCGGCGAAGGCGGCACGGAGCTGGGAAAAGAGCCAGGGATTGCGGATCGCGCCGCGGCCGATCATCAGTCCCGCGGCCTTGGATTTTTCCAGGTAGGCCAGGCCCGTCGGCAAGTCCACCACGTTGCCGTTCGCGATCACCGGGCAGGGCAGGGTTTCCACCGCCATCCGCACTTCCGCGGGATGGACCGGCGTGCCGTAGCGTTCTTCCACCGTGCGGCCGTGGATCGCCAGGGCATCGATGGCGTGTTTGCGGAAGATCTCCAGCAGCGCGGGGAATTCGTCGTGCGAATGGTAGCCCACCCGCGTCTTCACCGTGAAGCGGCCCGGGATCGCATCCCGCAGCGCGCCGAGGATGCGGTCCACCTTCGGCAGATTCCTTAGCAGGCCGCCGCCGGCTTCCTTCTTGCAGACCACCGGTGCGGGGCAGCCGAGATTCAGATCGATCCCCGCGACGGGATGTTCCAGCAGCGCCCTGGCCGTCTTCACCAGCGCCGGGATGTCCTGCCCGATCATCTGGGCGAAGACCGGCTTGCCCGTCGGATTCTCGTCGATCGAGCGCAGGATCCACGCGCTGGGCCGGGAATCGTTGTGCACGCGGAAATACTCCGTCACATACACGTCCGCCCCGCCGTAAGGATGGATCACGCGCATGAAGGGTAGGTCCGTCACGTCCTGCATCGGAGCCAGGTAGAGGACGGGGCGTGCGGAGGGGAAAAGGGTGGTCATTGGCGGGAAATGACGGATGCAGGATTTCCGAATGACGAATGAAGCGTGATGGAGAGGCGATATTCCAACCGCGGACGGGCGGAGGAGTCAGGCATCCGGAACGGTGCCGCATGGCGTCTTCGTCCTGGCTTTTCTTCAGCGCCCTTCATTCGGAAATCCTGGATTCGCCATTCTTTTACAGGCTCCTCGGCCGCGGCATCTCGAAAAGATCCGCCGTGCGGCAATACCAATCCGGCACCGCCATGCGGCCGACGGGATGGTACGCCTCCTGCCGGATCCGCAGCTTCTCCAGGTCCAGGATTTCGTCCCGCACGTGCACGCGATGGATGATGCCGAGGACGAGACGGTTCGTGCCGATTTCCTGGATCGAGTGAACCTTGCACTCCAGCGAAGCGGGTGCCGCCGCGATCCGGGGTGCGGCCACGACCGAAGAGGCTACCACCGTCAGGCCCTCCGCCTCGATCTCGCTCACGCCGGGCGGATGGGGTGCGGAGGTGCGGTTCATCACTTCGGCCAGGCTTTCATCCACCAGATTGACGACGAACTCGCCCGTGCGTTTGGCGTTGCGTGCGCTGTCTTTCGGCGAGCCATCGGGGCGATCCCCCGGCGCGAAAATGAGCAGCGGCGGATCGTCGCCGAAAATGTTGAAGAAGGAGAAAGGCGCGGCGTTCACGCTGCCGTCCTCGTTCAGGGTCGTGACCCAGGCGATCGGCCGCGGTACCACCAGACCGGCAAGGATCGGGTAGGCGCGGTCGGCGTGGGTGCCCAGGAGATCGAGTTCCATGCGGCGGAGGATGGGGATGAAGGAGGCCGCGGGCAACCGGAGTTTCGTACCGGGACGGCCTAGCCGTCCCGCGCTCGGGCTGCATGGACCTACTTTCCCGAGGCGACTTCCACGGAAGGGACAAGCACCTCTGCATCCTGTATGGATCTTTCAAAACCGCGTGCTCCCCGCCGCAGCGCATACGCTCCGCTATGAAAGAAAAAAGCGCGCTTCCCGCGAGGGAAGCGCGCGTCGGCAAAGACAGGGTCACCATACAGCGCTGTCGCCGCAGCGCCTTTAAGTACCGAGATGGATTCAATGTC
>CBFGVD010000518.1:0-2803 GCA_965651965.1 uncultured Verrucomicrobiaceae bacterium
ATGCCGGGGAGGAGCAGCAAGGCGATTGCGGCGGAGCGGGAAGAAAGCATGGTGTAAGGTGAATGTTGCGGTAATCCATGTCGCTGACAACCCGTGAAATATGAAGATTGCGGGAAGGTGATCCGCCGCCCGCTTCTGCCGGCATGGGTAATTTCCCCCGCCTGCAATTGCTTGCGGAATGGCGTTTCGGGACGATCTTGCGGCATCCCTTCCAGATGAGTCCTGTTCTCCATTTCAATATGCTGCGGCGTCGTTCGCGCCTGGGGCTCATGGTATCGCTCGGCCTGCTGGCGCTGCTCGTGCTGGCGGGCCAGATGGATGGCCCGGCGGGCCGTTGGGTGGCGTATCTCGCCACCTGTGCGGCGCTTGTCTTCGCCATCCATCAGCTTCCCGGGATGTCGCGGGTGACCTTGGATGCGGAGGGCATTTCCATCCGTTCGCCTTTCTGGAAGCAACGGCTGGATTGGAACAACCTGAAGGGCTTCGTGCTGGTGGAGCCGGGCCGGAGCGCGCCGGATACGGCCACGCGCCGCCGCTGGATCGGCTATCTGGTGAACGAGCGCCAGCGCCAGGCCACGCCGGAGGAACTGCTGCGGATCTTCGAGCCCCTGGGATGCCACGGCCTGCTGCCCGGCGTGCACGACCTGGAGCCGGAAGACATGGTGGCGCTGCTCAACGGCGTGCTGCGCCTGCGCCGCGCGGAAGAAGCGGCGCGCCGCGAGGGAAACCAAGAGCCGCGGGCGGCCTGAGGGCGGGCCGCCGTTCTTTCTCAGCGGCTAAGTTCGTCCTGGCAGACGAGCTTGAAGCCCGCGCTGTGCATGACGGTGACGGCGAAGTCGTAGTCCTCCACGTGCAGGGCCAGCAGGGTGTGGCCCTGCGGGGAGGGCATCAGCGCGTAGGCGAAGTCGATGTTCGTCTCCGCCACCATCAGGGTATCCAGCACGGGCAGGAGCTCCGGGCCGGACTCGCGCAGGGAGATCACCAGCAGGTCGCAGGAGGTGTGGGGGATACCCTTTTCCACGAAGATCTGCTCCGCGGTGTCCGGGTCCGTCACCACCAGCCGCGCGATGGTCGCATCCCGGGAATCCTGGACGCTGAGGCCCACGACCTCGATCGCCGCGGAACGCAGGAGCTTGACCAGCGATGCGAGCGCCCCGGCACGGTTCGGCAGCAGCACGGAAAATTGCTTCACCGGATTTCCCGGCTCGATCGTCTTTGCTGGCATGTTCGGAGAATGGAAACTCAGCCCCGCGGGCCGCGGAGCGGGACCGTTATTACCCCACCCCCGGAACGATTCTCAATCACCATTTGATTCGGGCGGACATCCAGGATGAGATATTCCGTGCCGTCCGTGCCGCGGAAATGCTGTCCGGCGCGGGCCAGATAGCGGCCGCCGGAGGCGTCTTCCACCAGCGCCACGGGATCATGGGCGGTGGAGGCCAGCCCGGCGACAAGCTCCCGCCGCCGGCCGGTGGCGGAGTCCTCCACCTCCACCACGGAGACTTCCACGGGGCCGGAGGCGCTGTCCTTTTCCGTCCGCATCCGCCGCTCCAGGCGCACGATCTCGAGCGTGGAACCGGGGATGGCCGCACCCACGGGCACCTCTTCCACGCCGCTTCCGGCCACGCGCACGCTGGCACGGTCTCCCGCCACGGATTCCACGCGCAGGGGGAGTTCCTTTTGACGGTAGGCGCGCATTTTCAACGGGGCCGGGAAGGGTGCCGCGGCATTCTCCGGGGCGGGGTTGCCTGCCGATTCTTCGCGGGGAGCGGCTGCTGCCACCACCGCGCCCTCCAGCGGCGGCGGTGCGGCGCGCGTGCCCGCGGGCGGGGGGCTTCCCTCCGCGGTCCCGGGTGTCCCGCCCGTCTCTCCGGCGGGGGCGGCCGCTTCCTCTTCCATCAGCGCCAGCATTTCCGCGCCCAGATCGGCCGGTTCCTCGATGCCGAATTCCTCCCGGGAGGGCTCCTCGGCCAGGCGCAGGGCCAGCTCCTCGTGCCCGGATTCACGGGCCAGATCGGCGGCGATCCGTCCCTCGCCGTCCATGGAAAAACGGTTCGCCCCCAGGCCGAGGAGGATTTCCACCGCCTCGATGTGTCCGTTCTGCGCGGCCAGCATCAGCGGGCTGCGGCCGTCTTCCGTGCGGGCATAGATGGAGGCCCCGTAGGCGGTCAGTTCATCGATCACCGGGGCCCGGCCTTCCACCGCGGCGAGCAGCAGGGCGGTATCCAGGCTCTCGCGGTCGTAGGCGGCCAGTTCCGCCACCATCCCGGCGCGGTTTTCCCGTACCGCCAGCATCAGGGGCTTGTAGCCCCGGGCGTCCTTGTGGAGCGGATTGGCCTTTTGGGAGAGGAGGTAGCGGACCATCGCGGGGCTGCCCTTCATTACGGCGCTCATCAGCGGGGTGCGGGCTTCTGCACCGGGCACATCCACCGGCAGCCCGCGGTCCAGCAGGAAATCGGCGGACTTCAGCATGCCCGCGGCGGCGGCGGCATGCAGGGCGGTATCTCCCGCGGCATTCCGCGTGTCCGCGGGGATGCCGCCTTTCAGGAGTTGCTGCATCGCGGCGGTATCGTCGCTCTCCGCGGCGCGGAAAAAGGCCTCCGGGGTCATCTCGTAGCCGCTCTGCCGCAATTCCTGCCGGGCGGCTTCGCCGCGCTTCTTGCAGGCGGTGGCGGCGAGGGCCACCGCGACCCCGGCCAGCATCAATGCCTTGGATTTCCCGCTCATGGCGGGGAGAGTAGTTCGGTTTCCTTAACCTTTCAATCCGGAAGCGGCGGCGGGTTCCGCGGAAAGGAGATGGCAA
>CBFGVD010000519.1:0-2802 GCA_965651965.1 uncultured Verrucomicrobiaceae bacterium
AGGCCCGCTTCACCGTGCACTACCCCGTGCCCCTGCTGCGGCAGTCGAAGCTGGTGAAGCTCCACGGCGGGGATACGAACCTGCTCGAAAAGCTCGATCCCGAGCTCCTGAAGGGCCGCGGGCACCTGGAGCTGGAATTCTCCCGCTCCCTGCTGCTGGAGGCCGCGGGCTCCGTGGACTACCTGCTGCACTATCCCTACGGCTGCGTGGAGCAGACCACCTCTTCCATGATGCCCTGGCTGGCCGTGGACCAGCTCCGGGAAGTCGTGCCGTCCTTCGCGAAACATCCCCCGGCGGAGGTGAAGAAAGCCCTGCAAAGCGGCGTGGACCGCCTGCTCTCCATGCAGGCGGCGAACGGCGGCTTCAGCTACTGGCCGGGGAATGCGGAGGTGGAGGACTGGGCCAGCTCCTACGCGGGCCTGGGCCTGATCCTGGCAAAGCAGCGCGGCGCGGAGGTGCCGGACGCTGCATTGGCGGCGCTCTGCAACTACCTCGAATCCGGGCTGCGCGGGATCACTGCCTCGAATTCCGCCCATGCCTATGAGAACGCCTGCCGCGCCGTGTGGATCCTGGCTCTCGCCGGACGCGATCCCGACGCTTACGTGAACACCCTCAAGGACCGCATGGCGGACCTGAACCCGCGCGCCCGCTGCATGCTCGCGCTCGCGGCCAAGGAAGCGGGAACCCTGCCCGACCCCGCCGCGATCCTGCGCGATACCACCCGCTTCCGCTTGCAGGACGATTCCTGGATGCGCTGGGAGGCCGATCATTCCATGAGCTTGCTCGCCTGGGCCTCGATCGATCCCGACGCCAGCGAGCTGACCGCGGCGCTGGACCGCTTGATCGGCGACCGCAGCCCCTACGGCGAATGGCGGACCACCTGGGCGAATGGCTGGTCGCTCCTGGCGCTCGCCACCTATGCCGGACATCACCCGGAGGTCCAACCCTCCGCCGTGATCCTCGCCGGGGAAGGCGGCAGCAAAACCATCGCCCTGGAGGCCGGGAAGCCCGCCGCACTGGAGCGCTTCGCCCTCACCGAGACCCTGGCTCTCTCCGCGAAGTCCGACGGCGCGGCCTACGTGCGGGTGAAGCTCGCCTCGAAGCCGGCGATCGCGCCGCAGAGGCCGGTGGCGAAGAACGGCATGGAAATCACCCGCTTCTATGAGCGCGTGAAACCGGACGGCACCAGCGAGCCGCTGGACAAACCGCGGCCCGGCGATCTGGTGCGCGTGACGCTGCAGGTGGAATTGCCCGCGGACGGCGAGCGCTACCTGGTGGTGGAAGACCGGCTCCCCTCGATCTTCGAGGCGGTGAACAACGACTTCGCCAGCCAAGGGGCGCACGGCAATGCGGGCCGGACCAGCGAGAACGACTGGAGCGTCTCCCACAGCGAGTTGCGGGCGGACCGCGCGGTGTTTTTCTTCGACCGCATCTGGCGCGGGGGCAGGCAGGACATCACCTACCTGGCCCGCTGCACGATGGATGGCTCGGCCGTGGCCCCGCCCGCGAAGGTGGAATCGATGTACGATCCCGAACATGTCGCCCTTTCCGCATCGCGGGAATTCTGACATCGCGGGGGTCGCGGACGTCGGCCTCTCCGTACCATGAAAGCCAGCCGCTGGATCAAACGGAAGCGCCTCCTCCTCCCCGGGGCGGCGCTCCTCGGCGCGCTCTTCTGCTGGCACCTCCTGCCCCGGTGCTTCCCCTTGCCCGAGGATCTAACGAAGAACCCGGCGGCCTCCCCGGTGCTGCTGGACCGCCACGGCAAGCCGCTCCACCGCCTGGTGCTGCCGGATTTCACCCGCAGCAGCCCGGTTTCCCTGGCGGAACTCCCGCCGGATCTCGTCGCCTGCACGCTCGCGGCGGAAGACAAGCGCTTCTTCTCGCACGGCGGGATCGACCTGCTGGCCACCGCGCGCGCGGCGAAGGACGCGCTGGTCCACCGCCGGGCCGTCTCCGGCGCCTCGACCATCACGCAGCAGTTGATCAAGCTCTCTTCCCCGCCCGCGCGGCGCGGCCTGCGCACGAAGCTCCGGGAGGCGCTTCTGGCCCGGCATCTGGAGATGAAGTGGCCGAAGGACCGCATCCTGGCCGCTTATTTCAACCGCCTGCCCTACGGCAACCATCGCAACGGCCCGGCGGAGGCGGCGCGCTTCTACTTCCAGAAACCTCCGGCCGATCTCTCGCTGGGGGAATGCGCGCTGCTCGCCGGGCTCCCGCAAGCGCCGAGCCGGCTCAATCCGCTGAAACACCCGCAGCGCGCGCTGGTCCGCCGCGGGATCGTGCTGGACCGTCTGGCCGCCGCGGCCGGTCGCGAGACCGCGCGCATCACCGCGGCGCGCGCGGAAGCCCTGCGGCTCCGGCCCCTGCGGGAACGCCCGCTCGCGCCCTGGCTGCCCGCGGCCTTCGAAGCTCCCGGCGGAACCCCGGAGGCGCGTTGTTCGCTCGATGCCTCCCTCCAGGCCGATGCCGAGACGATCGTGCGGGAAGAGCTTGCCAAGCTCTCCGGCTCCAATCTCAAACACGCCGCGGTGGTGGTGATCCATAATCCCACCGGCCAGATCCTGGCGCTCGTATCCTCCGGCGATTGGGAAAATCCCGATGGCGGCCAGATCAACGGCACCCTCGCACCCCGCTCTCCCGGCTCGACCCTGAAGCCCTTCACCTGGCTGCTGACCTTTGAGCAGGGCGGTCTTCATCCCGGCTCCATCGTGGCGGACATTCCCACCCGCTTCCGCACCCGGGAGGGCCTGGACGCGCCGGAAAACTACGACCGCGGCTTCCGCGGCCCGGTGAGCGTGC
>CBFGVD010000520.1:0-2798 GCA_965651965.1 uncultured Verrucomicrobiaceae bacterium
AACTCCCCGGTCACCGCCCTGCCCTTCGTGACGCACTTCAATGCGGGCCAGGGCAATTTCTACAAGATCGGCGGCGCGACCGTGATGACCGGGCCGTGGACGAACCTGGGCGTGCAAGACATCCTGCCGACATGGCGCTGGATCGTCCGCGGGAGCGGGGCGAAAACGCTAACTCCCTCCATCGATTTCACGGAGGCTTACCACGGCGGCAGTTCGTTGAAAGCCGCGGGCTCGCTGGAGGCGAACCTGCCGCAGGAGCTGAAGCTCTACCAGACCCGTCTGACCCTGGAGGCGGATACCAAACTGGGACTGATCTACAAGCCCGCCGCGGTAAACGGGGCGCGTATCCAGGCGGGCTATGCGTTCGCGGATGCGCCCGGCGTGATGCATTACACCGCCCCGCTGGCGGCGGATTCCACATCGTGGACCGCCGCGGAGTTCCCGCTCGGCTCCCATGCGGGCAGGACGCTCGCCTTGATCACGCTGCGCTTCTCCAGCACCGGCGCGATCCCGGAATACTCGGTGAATATCGGGCGCGTTTCCATCGGCAGGAGCCCCGGCCCGCCGCCCTCGCCGCCCTCCGGTCTCGTCCTGGAAGGGAAAAGCCGGAATCCGGACGAGGCCCTTTCCACCTCCCTGCGGCTGAAATGGACGCCCTCGTCCTCGCCTGTGCTCCGTTACAATGTCTATCACCGGAAGGATGCCACGGCGGCCTCGCCGCGGGTGTGGGTGGGTGCGACGCCGAACCACTACTTCTTCGCGCAGGATGTCCGGCGCTTCGGCTCCGAGGAAAGGGGAACCATCGAGGTGGAAGCCGTCGGGCCCGACCACGCGGTGTCGGCGCACGCGGATGTTGCTTTTGCCTTCGAGAGCTTGCCGAACCTGCATCATCCCTTCATCGCCGCCTATCCCCCGGAGGCGCCTCTGGCGGTGATCGGCAGCGGGGAGGCGGCCAACATGGCGCGGGCATTCGACAACGATCCGGGCACCCATACCGAACCCGGCGGTGCGAGCGGTGCATGGGTGGGCCTGGATCTCGGGGAAGGAAATGCCCGGCAGGTGACCGCGGTCCGCTTCGTGCCCCGCAACAATTGGGCGAGCCGCATGGTGAACGGCGTTTTCCAAGGCTCGAACACGGCGGATTTCAGCTCCGGTGTCGTGGAGCTGGCCAGGGTGAATGCCCTGCCGCCCCAGGGAGCGGCCACCACGCTGCGCGTGAGCCAAGGAGGGGCCTTCCGCTACGTCCGCTATCTATCGCCGGACGGCGGCTATGCGAATGTCGCGGAGATCCGCTTTTTCGGTGCCGGGGCTCCCGCGCCGCCTTCCGCACCCCTTTCGCTCCAGGCCACCCATTCCGGCACCACGGCGGATCTGAGCTGGCGTCCGCCCGCATCGGGAATCGCCTACGGCTACGACGTGAAGCGATCCACGGTCAACGGCGGGCCGTATTCGATTGTCGCCGCGGATCTGGGCGGGACTTCCTTCCGCGACAGCGGCCTGATCCCCGGCGCGGCCTGCTATTACGTTGTGTCGGCCAGGAACGAGGCGGGCGAAGGACCCGGATCGGACCGGCTAGTCCTGAATCCTCCCGCGGCCACGCGGCTGACGGGCACGGTGATCGGCACGGACGGCTCCTGGGACGGCACGAGCACGAAGTTCAGGGTCTTCGACAACCTTCTCTCCACCTACTTCGACTCCCCGCAGGCGAACGGGAGTTGGGCGGGGCTCGATCTGGGATCGCCCCGGAAAATCACGGCCCTCCGCTACAGTCCGAGGAACAGCACCCCGAACTGGCTGGGCCGGATGACCGGCGGGCGCTTCCAGGCGGCGGACAACCCGTCCTTCCAGAATGCGACAACCCTTTTCACGGTGCCCGCAGCCCCGGAATACAACGTGCTGACCACGGCGGCTGTCGGCGGGCAGGGCCTTTACCGTTACGTCCGCTACCTCTCGCCGGACGGGGGACACTGCAATATCTCCGAGGCGCAATTCCATGGCGTGCCGATCCCGGCAGCCCCGGGAGGGCTGGAACTTGAAGCCACGGCGGAGGGCAGCCGCCTGGAATGGAATCCCGTGCCTGCCGCGATCCGCTACCGGGTGAAGAGATCGGGGCAAAGCGGCGGCCCCTATCAAACGGCGGGCGAACCGGCGGAGGGCACGGTTTTCGAGGATAGCGTGCCCGACCCCGGGGCGGTTTATTATTACGTGGTGAGCGCGGTCAACGAGGCGGGCGAGGGTCCGGACTCCGCGGAACGGATCCGGGCCGATGCGTACCAAAGCTGGATCCTGGCTTCGGGCGGGCAGCCGGAGGCCGCGGAGTCAGGCTTCGGGGGGGATCTGGACGGCGACGGCATGCCGAACGGGGTCGAATACATGGTTCCTGCGGGACTGGTGCCCTTCGCCGGTGCGGAGTCGCGCGGGCTCTCCGCCACCCTCAGGCATGATCCCGCCGTCACGGTGAAACTCTGGATGTCCGGAAACCTTGCGGAATGGTCGCAGGTGTCGTTCGCGGAATCCGCGGATCAATCCGGGGTGGAGTCCGGTTTCCGCCGGGTGGAGTGCAGGAGCGTGCCGGAGCCGGGCGAGCAGCGGATTTTCTATCGCTTTGAATTCTCCCGGTGAGTTCCTAGGATGGCCGCGATGCCATCTCCGGAGATCGCCTGGTTCCGCGAAGCGCCGAAGCGCCGGCGCTACCTCGCCGGGATTTCCGGCGGGGCGGATTCCGTGGCTCTGCTGCACCTCCTTCATCTCCACGGTTTCCGGGAAGTGGTGGTTTGCCATCTCGATCACGGGTTGCG
>CBFGVD010000521.1:0-2789 GCA_965651965.1 uncultured Verrucomicrobiaceae bacterium
GCCGCTGGGCCTGCAATGGGAGGAGGTCCGCGCCGTGGAGGCCGCGCCGCCCGCCGGGGCCCGCTCGCGCTTCGGCCGCCTGCGGGTGGAGAAGCTGCCCCAGCCTTGAACCGCGGGGGGCGGGTGATCGGGGAAAATCCCTTGCCCTTTCCCCCCCGGTGCCGGGAGCATGGCCGCCTGCCATGTCGAGATTCCGCTACATCCTGCTCCAGCTCCGGTCGAAGCTCTGGGTGAAGCCCGCGCTGGCGGGGCTGGCGGCGGCGGGCTGGGTCTGGGTGGCGGCCTTCGCGGGGGATCTGATGCCGCGGGGCGGGGCGGTGGAGATCAGCCGGGAGCTGCTTTTCAGCCTGCTGGAGATCATGGCTTCCAGCATGCTCACGGTGGCGATCTTCGCGGTGTCCGCGATGGTGGCGGCGCTCGCTTCCGTGGCGGGCACGGCCACGCCGCGGGCCACGCGGGTGGTCATGCGGGACCGCAGCTCGCAGAATACGCTGGCCGCCTTCCTGTCCGCCTTCATCTACGCGATCGTGGCGCTGGTGGCACTGAGCGCGGTGCCGTACGGCCCGGGCGGGCGGCTGGTGCTCTTCGCTGGCTACGTGCTGGTCACCGCCTGGGTGCTGGTTTCCTTCATCCGCTGGGTGGATGAGATTTCGAAGCTGGGGCGCATGCACGATACCATCCGGCGGGTGGAGGATGCGGCGCGGGCGTCCTTTTCCGACCCGCGGGTGGCGGGGCTGCTGGGCGGGCGCGCGGCGCGCGGGCCGGTGCCGGAGGACGGGCTGCGGGTGCGGGGCAAGGAGGCCGGCTACGTGCAGCACATCGCCCTGGAAGAGCTGCAGGCGGCGGCGGAGGAGGCGGGCGGCACGCTGCGGCTGCTGGTGCGGCCCGGCGCCTTCGCCCACCGCGGGCGGGTGCTGGCGGTCCTCTCCGCGGCGGGGCGGCAGGAGGGGGAGGCGGAGCTGGCGGAGCGGCTGGCCGCGGCCTTCACCATCGGGGAGGAGCGGCATCTGGAGAGCGATCCGCGCTGCGGCCTGCTGACCCTGGCGGAGATCGCGGACCGGGCGCTCTCCCCCGCGGTGAACGACCCCGGCACGGCCATCGCGGTGATGGCGAGCGAGCTGCGCTTGCTGGCCGCCTGGGCGGATGCCGCCTGCGCGGAGAATGACGTTTCGTTTCCCGCCGTGGAAGTGCCGCCGCTGGAGGCGGAGGACCTGCTGGAAGACGGGATCACCCCCATCGCGCGGGATGGCGCGGGCATGTACGAAGTCGGCATGCGGCTGCAGAAGACGCTGGGCGCGCTGGCGGAGCTGGGCCACCCCGGCCTGGCCGCGGCGGCCGCCCTGCACTCCCGCCTGGCGCTGGAGCAGGCCCTGGCGAAGCTGCCCGCGGAGTACCACCGCCAGCGCCTGCGGGAGCTGGCGGAGCGGCTCTTCCCCGCCTGATACTGAATCGCAGGGTCACGCGAACGATTTCACAAGTCTTGAAAACCACGGATGGACACCGAATACACGGATGCAGAAGTCCGGGTGGAGGTGGGTTCCTGCCGTGAAATCCGTTCCACGAATCCTCCGATTCTTCCGGCAGGGACGACGGATTATACGGATGGGACGGATTTCACGGAGAAGAACCGTGGAAGGGCCTTTGGGATTTCTCCATCCGTGGATTCGGTGTCCATCCGTGGTTTTCAAGACTCGCCGGGAACCGTCCCGCTCGCATTTCGATCCGCATGCCGCCCGGCAGTCCCTGCATAATGAAGCGTCACCCCGCCGGCTTGAGGGGGACGGGTCTTTAACCGCGAAAGAACGCGAAAAGACGCGAAATTTGCACAGCCTCCGGATGTCGGGATGGTTTCATCCGGGTATCCGGTGCGGGCCGAATGGACGCGGATCAGGAAATCGCGGACTGAAGTCCAGCCGCGGAAGGCGCATGCCCCGGGATGCAGCACCGCCCGCACGGAGCCCATGCGGACCACTTCCGGAAGGCCCGGGGGACTTCTTCATCCGTGGATTCGGTGTCCATCCGTGGTTTTCACGTTCCATCGGGGTCCGCCCGTGCGGGCGTGTCGCGGCATGGCCCGCGCTCGGGGCGGAATTGTGACAATATCTTCACCTTCCGGAAGAGGTCCGGAACTTGATGGGAAGATCGCAGAAAGATAAGGGAAAGGAATCCCGCGAATACCCATACAAATCTCGCCATGAAAACCGCATCCGCCTCCATCCTCCGCATCCTGCTCCTCTCGCTCGCCGCCGCGGGCGGCGCGCAAGCCGTCGTCGCCGTCACCGGGGATACCCTCGTCATCGGCTACCACACCTACGGCAGCTACCTCCCGACCGGCAGCGGCATGCTGGGAGAAGATAATCTCGTCAATACCCCCTACAGCCTGGCGATCGGCTACGGGAACCACATCGATACCAACGACAACGAGCGCGGCTCCTTCGCCCTGGGGGAGAACAACTTGCTCGTGGGCTACTTCTCCATCGTCGGCGGCTCCTACAATGAAGTGTGGGATTCCTCTTCCATCACCTCCGGCTACTACAATTCCAACAACGCGCCCTGCTCCCTGATGGTGGGCACGGGGAACTTGGCCGACTACGATTCCCACAAGGACGGGATCATCGCCGGCAAGTATTCCGCCACCATCCCGATCAACACCCCCGCCCATCTCGTGATCGGCAACGGGACCAGCTCCGTGAACCGCGCGAATTCCTTCATCGTCTATGCCAACGGGGACGTGGTGATCACCAAGCCGCAGGGGGACATTTCCATGGGCATCTACGGGAATTGATGTG